>JAYVMR010000001.1:0-40055 GCA_043758875.1 Candidatus Nomurabacteria bacterium
ATCTTGAAACTGCACCACATGGTGGAAGACAAGATCCACATGCGTTCCATCGGGCCGTACTCATTGATCACACAACAACCACTCGGCGGTAAGGCGCAAGGCGGCGGTCAGCGTTTCGGAGAAATGGAGGTCTGGGCATTGGAAGGATATGGAGCAGCGCACACCTTGCGTGAAATGCTTACCATCAAGTCCGATGATATCAGAGGACGTGCGGCGACCTTCGACGCTATTATCAAGAATGAACCGATCGGCGAACCGAATGTGCCGGCCTCATTCTCGGTCATGTTGAACTATCTGCGCGGCTTGTCATTGGACGTGGAACTGAAGAATACTCAAGCGGTCGAAAACAATCCGGAAACAGACAACTAACCTCTAACTAAACCAATCATATGAAAACACTCGATACAACAAACTTTGATCAAATCTCTCTCAAGCTGGCCAGTCCTGACCGTATTCGCGAATGGTCTTTTGGCGAGGTGACCAAGCCGGAAACCATCAACTATCGTACCGGACGCAGTGAACGCGGCGGTCTTTTCGATGAACGCATTTTTGGTCCTGAAAAAGACTATGAATGTTATTGCGGAAAGTACAAGCGTATTCGCTATGCCGGCATTATCTGTGAAAAATGCGGAGTGGAAATCACCCAAGCCATCGTGCGTCGTGAACGTATGGGCCACATTGAGCTTGCTTCTCCGGTAGCGCACATCTGGTTCTTGCGCGGCGTGCCTTCACGTATGAGTATCCTCTTGAACGTGTCACTGACTGATCTGGAGAAAGTCGTCTATTTCGCCGGGTATATCATCACCGTAGTCCATGAAGACGAGCGCGAGCGTATCATCAGTGATCTTGATGCTGAATTTAAGAACAAGCTCAAAGGCGCGGCTGATGAGGAAACTCGTGAAAAGCTTCGCACCTTGCTGACCAATACCAAAAAAGAAATCGGTGAGATCCGTGTCGGTAAAGTCTTGAATGAAATTTCGTATCACCACTACTCATTGAAGTATGGCTCTGCTTTTGAAGCCGGTGTCGGCGCTGAACCGATCTACGAACTATTGAAAGCCATGGACTTGAATAAGGTCAAAGAGCACACTGAAAAAATGCTTGAAAAAGCCGGCGCAGCAGAACGCGAGAAACTCAATAAGCGCCTGTCATTGGTACGTGGCATGATCTATGCCAACATCCGTCCGGAATGGATGTTCCTGACCACTATCCCGGTCATTCCGCCAGCCATCCGTCCGATGGTGGCACTTGAAGGCGGCCGTCACGCGACTTCCGATATCAACGACCTTTACCGTCGCGTCATCAACCGCAATAATCGTTTGAAAAAATTGAAAGAGATCGGCGCGCCCGATGTTATCTTGCGCAATGAAAAGCGTATCTTGCAAGAAGCGGTTGACGCATTGATCGACAACTCCATCGCGGGGCAAGACAGTCCTGCCATGAGCCAAGCGCAACGTCGCGCATTGAAATCATTGTCTGATAACTTGAAGTCAAAACAAGGCCTGTTCCGTCAGAACTTGCTCGGCAAGCGCGTGGACTACTCCGCTCGTTCCGTTATTATCGTCGGTCCGACCTTGAAACTCAGCCAGTGCGGCCTGCCGAAACATATGGCATTGGAACTATTCCGTCCATTCGTTATTTCCAAGATCATCGAACGTGAATTGGCATACAATATCCGTGGCGCCAACAAACTGATCGAAGACGGTATTCCGGAAGTCTGGGCTATTCTTGAAGAAGTCATCAAAGGCAAATACGTGATGTTGAACCGCGCACCGACCCTGCACCGTCTCGGTATCCAAGCGTTCATGCCGGTCTTGATCGAAGGTAATGCCATCAAGGTGCACCCACTGGTCTGTCCTGCGTTTAACGCCGACTTCGACGGTGACCAAATGGGCGTCTACTTGCCGTTGTCTGATCGTGCGCAGCATGAAGCGGCGACATTGATTGCTGCTGATAAGAATATCTTGAAACCGCAAAATGGCGAATCAATCGTGTCATCAAAAATGTTGGATATCGTGTTGGGTTGTTACTGGATGACGACCGCTATCGATGGCGAAAAAGGCGAAGGCAAGTATTTTGCCAGCCCTAACGAAGCCATCACTGCTAACGATTTTGATGTTGTTTCTTTCCGCGCCAAGATCAATGTGCTCGGCACTCAAAAAGGCAAATATGAAGGATTTGGCGGCAAACCGTTTGAAACGACTGTTGGACGCCTGCTCTTCAACGCCGTCCTACCAAGTGACTTCCCGTACATGAACGAAGACATGACCGGTAAGAAAATGGTAGCCGTGATCGATTCATTGATTTCCAAGTACGGTATCAATCTGGTAGCGCCGATTCTTGATCGTGTTAAGGATTTCGGGTACAAATACGCGACTCGCTCAGGTGTAACCTGGGGTATCGACAACGTCATTGTGCCGAAAGAAAAGCCGGCGATCGTGGCGAAATATCGCGCACTCGAAGCGGAGATCCGTTCTCAATTCGAAGACGGGTTGCTCTCAGAAGACGAACGCTATGAAAAAGTGATTTCCAACTGGAACAAGGCCAAGAATGAGATCGAAAAGATCCTTCCTGACACTATTGAAAAACACGGTTCAGTCTACGACATGATCACTTCCGGAGCCCGCGGCTCGATGAGTAACGTCACGCAGATGGCCGGTATGAAAGGCTTGATCCAAAACACGACCGGCCGCACGATTGACTTCCCGATCATTCCTTCATTTAAGGAAGGTCTCTCGCCGATCGAATATTTCATTACCACGCACGGTTCCCGTAAAGGTCTGGCTGACACGGCATTGAACACCGCCCGCGCCGGATATCTGACCCGTCGTTTGGTTGATGTGGCGCAAGACGTCATCATCACCGAAGATGATTGCGGTACCAAAGGCGCGAAGCGCATGACAGCGGAGGTAATTTCCGGATTGGAAATTCCTCTAGCAAAAAGCATCCGTGGACGCGTTTTGGCTAAAGATGTGACTACTGAGCAAGGCGAAGTGCTGTTCAAGCGCGGTCACTTGCTCGGCAAGGATGATGTGGCATTGATCGATGAAAAGGGCGTCAAAGAAGTCTTTGTACGTACCCCGATGGTATGTAAAACCATCTACGGTATTTGTCGCCAATGTTACGGACTTGATCTCGGACGCAATCACCTGGTGGATCGCGGCGAATCAGTCGGTATCGTGGCTGCTCAAGCGATCGGCGAACCGGGTACGCAGCTGACTCTTCGTACGTTCCACGCCGGTGGTCTGGCTGGTGTCGACATCACGCAAGGCTTGCCTCGTGTCGAGGAAGTCTTCGAATGTCGCACGGTCAAAAACCCCGCATTGGTCAATAAATACGCCGGTACGGTGGCGGAAATCAAAGATGAGGACGGTGAGAAATCCATCGTAGTGCTCTCAACCCAAGGCCAAGAGGCCAAGAAGGACTCTGTCGAATACGTTGTCGGTCCTCGTCGTGTCGCTATCGTCAAAGTCGGTCAAGATGTCGCCAAGGGTGAATTGTTGACTGACGGTTCTGCCGATGTGCACGAAGTCTATGAGCACGGTGGCCGTGAAGTCGCCGAAGATTACATTATTCGCGAGATCATCAAAGTCTATGAATTGCAGGGTGCCTCTATCGCGCGCAAGCATTTGGAGATCATCGTGCGTCAGATGTTCTCTCGTCGCAAGGTCAAGGATGCCGGCGACACGCCATTCTCACCGGGAGATACTATTGAAGCGACTGAAATGATGGAAGAAAATGCCAAGATGCGCGAGCGCGGATTGCGCGAAGCCAAGGGCGCATTGATCATTCTCGGTATCACGCAAACAGCATTGAATGCCAAGAGTTGGATCTCCGCCGCTTCGTTCCAAAACACTAACCGTGTCTTGATCGCCAACGCCGTCAAAGGCGGTACTGATACATTGCGTGGCTTGAAAGAAAACGTGACTGTCGGACGATTGATCCCGGCTGGTACCGGTTTCGGAGAACGTCGCGCGCTCGATATCAACAACATTAAGCACGACGAAGAATAGCAAATGGATAACAGGCTGTTTGAACAAATAAAGCAACGCCTGCCTATCACCGAAGTACTGTCCACCTATATCACGCTTGAACCGTCTGGAACTCAGTATAAGGCTCGATGTCCCTTTCATAATGAAAAGACTGCGTCGTTTTCGGTCTCGCCGGAACGCGGTCTTTACTATTGCTTCGGCTGCGGTGCCAAAGGTGACATTTTCAATTTCGTCGAGCAATTCGAAGGGCTCGATAAGAAGGGGGCATTGAAGGTATTGGCAGATCGGGCTGGTATCGAAATGACCGCGTCAAACACAGCCAAGACCGAAGCTACCGACAGCGTCTATGAAGCGTTGGAAAACGCCGCCAAAAAATATCAGCAATGCCTGGAGCGCAATGCCGAGGCGTTGGCCTATCTGACCAACAGGGGACTGACGCAAGAAACGATCGAACAATTTCGCATCGGATATGCGCCGGCCGAATGGCGCACACTGGCCGGCAGTCTTGATCAAAAAAGCCAAGAGCAGTATGAACGGGCCGGTCTCATCAAAAAGACAGAAAAAGGATATTATGATCGTTTCCGCGGACGCATCATGTTTCCTTTGATGGACAGTAGCGGACGCATCGCGGCATTTTCCGGACGCATATTTCCTGATACTGCCAAAGATATCGAAAGCGGGCCGAAATACCTGAACAGTCCCGAGACTGAAGTCTTCCATAAATCCCGCATCTTGTTCGGATTTGATAAGGCCAAGATAGCCATCAAGAAACATAACTTCGCGATATTGGTGGAAGGACAAATGGACTTGGTGCTCAGTCATCAGGCCGGATTCAAGAATACTGTCGCAACGTCCGGTACTGCTGTGTCAGAATCCGTCATCGGCGACCCTTCGAATTCCTCAAGGCAGGCCCCGGCGCACCTCGCGGTCATTGCGCGTTTGACGCCGAACATCTTCTTTGCTTTTGATGGTGATGAAGCCGGACAGAAAGCCATGGAACGCGCGGCATTGGTGGTGCTGTCGTTGGGTATGAATCCGAAGGTGGTGGCATTGCCGGAAGGAGTTGATCCGGCAGATTTCCTGGCCGCAGCCGAAGGCGAAGGTGCTGAGCGTGGCGAAGCATGGAAAGGATTATTGAAAGAGGCGGAGCATTTTATTCCTCACACCTTGCATAGTATCCAAAAGAAAGCCTTGTCGGCTCATCAACTCAAGCAAACCCTGCGCAACAAGCTTTTTCCTTTCCTGGCTCGAGTGCCGTCCGCCATCGAACGACAGGTCTACATCAATACTATTGCCGCCGAATCCAGCCTGGGCATCAAGGAAGTGACCGATGATTTCAACGCATTTGTTGCATCCGCCGTAGCTCGACCGGAGGGAGGTGCGGAGGAGGACCGCGCAACATTGAATACCAACAGTATTCCTCTTACTCATACTGAACGATTTGTAGCGCTCGTAGAATTATTTCCTCACGAAACCGTCCTTATTCATAAGAAAAAAATAGACGAATATAGTTTTGAAGGAAAATCCATAGTGTTGCCAACATTAGAAGGAGATCATAAAGAGCGTGTTATTGCATTAATAGAACGGGAATATGCTGCTGTGGACGAAGAACAAAGAAATGAAATCATCAGAGAATCGTCCGATGCTATCATTGTTCAATTCCTCGAACAATTGCAATTTGAATATGCCATGAAAATGAACGAGGCCAAGCAGCAAAAAGATGAAGACCAAGAAATGCACTATCTTGCATTGCTCCAAAAAATCCACCAGCGGCGTCACACGCCGTAAGGATTGACTTTTTCTTTATTTTCAACGATGATACGAATGAAATATATGCCAACCAAAAAACCAGTGAAAAAAGCACAACCGAAGAAAGTAGTTAAAAAGGCCTCAGCGCCTAAAAAGACCCAGACCGCGAAGGGTAAAAAACCGGTCAAAAAAGTTCCAGTAAAAAAAGCGGTCAAGAAAGCTGCTCCAAAACGCACCACCTCCGCTAAAGCTCCGGCGGTCAAAGCTAAAAACAAGCCGCAGCCTATTACCATTCGTCATGCCGGATCTGCGCCGCGTCGCGAGAACAACAGCGAGAAGAAACTGAAAGAAATGGAAGTCAAATCCCAAGAGCTGATCGGCAAGGGCAAGAAGCGCGGGTTCATCACCTATGATGAGATTTTAAAAACATTCCCCGATATCGAGAACAATATCATGTTCCTCGACGAGCTGTATGAGAAGTTCAGCGTGGCCGGCATCGATATTCTCGAAGGCGGCAACTTGCTCGATATCGACAACAGTGAAGACCTTTCCAAATACGTCAAAGACAGCCACAGTTTCAGCTCGGTGCAAATGTACCTCAAAGACATCGGACAATATCCGTTGATCAATGCCGCGCAAGAAAAGGAATTCGCCAAGCGCATTGCCGCCGGCGACGGAGAAGCCAAGAACCTGTTGGCACGTTCCAACTTGCGTCTAGTGGTTTCGATTGCCAAGAAATACGCCAACCGCACCGCTGACCTGACCTTGCTGGATTTGATCCAAGAGGGAAATATCGGGCTCTTCAAGGCGGTCGAGAAATTCGATTACACTAAAGGATTCAAATTCTCAACCTACGCGACCTGGTGGATCAGGCAATCCATCACCCGCGCCTTGGCCGACCAGTCCCGCACGATCCGTATTCCCGTGCACATGGTGGAAACCATTTCAAAATACAAGCAAGTCATGCGTCGCTTGGCGCAAGACTTGGGACGCGATCCGATGCCGGAGGAGATCGCCATGGAAATGGGCATCGAAGTCGAGAAGGTGCATGTCATCGAGCAGATCAATCAAGAGACGCGCTCGCTCGAATCTCCGATCGGTGACGATGAGGACAAGTCGACCTTTGGCGAATTCATCGCCGATGACAAGATCCTGCGCCCCGACCAAGAAGCCAGCCGTCGCATGCTGCAAGACGCCATCCGCGCTGTCTTGGAAGAGCTTTCTCCCAAGGAGAAAAGAATCTTGGAAATGCGTTACGGCTTGATCGACGGCGTGCAGCACACGCTCGAAGAAGTCGGCAAGGAGTTCGGCGTGACCCGTGAGCGTATTCGACAAATCGAAGCCAAGGTCCACGAAAAGCTTCGCCAAAACGACCGCATCCAACGCCTGCGCAACTACTTCGATTAATTTGGGAGCTAAGCTCCCAAATCAAACAACCGCCTGAGGTTTCACCCCAGGCGGTTGTTTGATTTACTTATTATTTGGTTTTCAGAGCGGCTTTGATGGCAGTGTCGAAGTTGGCATAGGGTTGTGCGCCGGTGATGACTTGCGTGCCGATCAGCGTAGCGGGGGTGCCGTCAATACCGAAGGCTTGCGCTTCAGCCTTATCCGCATCAATCGCTTTCTGATAGGTTGCGCCATTTGTTTGCACGAGCTGAGCGACTTTGGCGGCTGTAGTTACCCCTAAGGTACTTTGGGTAATAGACGCGATCTTTGCTTGACTGGCCCAACCGCTGCCTTCTTTGCCTTGAGTATCAAAGATGGCCTTGTGCCATGCGTAGAATTGATCCGGTGCTGCCGCCCAGACCGCGCGCGCATAGATTCCCACCGTTTGTGAATCCGGTCCTAAGAAAGCGAAATCCTTGAAGACAATCTTTACTTTGCCGGTAGTAACGTAGTTGGTGATGATTTGCGGTAATGCGGTCTGTTCATCCTGACGGCAAAACGGACACTGATAATCAAACCAGTAGGCGATAGTGACCGGTGCATTGGCATTACCTATGAACGGTTCGCCGGTAATATTCACTTTGCTTATATCCGGAGCGACAGCAGGTTGTTGCGCGGCTGGCTGAGCGGTACCGGCATTCGCAGCCGCATGAGGATGCAAGGCAATGACCAGCGCGATGGCGATCATGGCCGCGCTGGTGACAATGGCGGCAGCCAGCGTGTTTGTTTGGGTGCCGGCCGTTGTGTTTTGATCGGAAGTAACAGGTGTAGATACGTTTTCGGAGGGTGCATGTTGATGTGTTTCTTGTGGTTCCATGGTTTCAGTATAGCCTATTTTCAAGCTAGAAAAAATAGCCCGCCTGTGTTAGGATACGGTATACAGAATATGACTATTCCGGAACTTCTAACCTATACGGTTGTTTTTTTGGCCGTATACGTGCAGGTCTTTTTGATGGTGACCTACTTTGAACATTATCACCAGATCAAAAGGCTTAAAAACGAATCAGTACCCGATCTGACAGTCTTTCCCAAGGTTGCTATCATGGTGCCGTGTTGGAACGAGGCCAAGACCGTCCATGCCACGATTGCCTCGCTCTTGGCATTGGATTATCCCGCAGATCGATTGGAGGTCATCGCTATCGATGACGGCAGTACTGATACCACCTGGCAAGAATTACAACAATACAAAGACCATACTCGCGTGCGCATCTTTCACAAAGAAAACGGCGGCAAGCATACCGCTATCAATTTCGGCATTGACCACACTGACGCGGACATCATCGGGGGATTGGATGCCGACTCGTATGTCGCGCCTGACGCGTTGAAAAGAATGATCGGCACTTTTCAAACCATTCCCGACGCCTGGGCTGTGACGCCTTCATTGATCGTGCACAACCCCAAAAATATTTTGCAGTATGCTCAGCGCGTCGAATACAACATGAGTACCTATACCAAAAAAATGCTGTCCTTCTTGGGAGCGATCCATGTCACGCCCGGGCCATTCTCCCTGTTCCGCAAAGAGCTCTTCAGCAAGATCGGCAATTTCCACAAAGCGCATAATACCGAAGACCAAGAATTCGCGTATCGCATGCAGAAATATCATATGCGCATCGAGCACTGCGTCAATGCGTTCATTTATACTTCTTCTCCCGACACCGTGAAAAAATTGTATAAGCAACGCTTGCGTTGGATCTACGGCTTCATCCAAAACACCATTGATTATCGTCGTCTCATTTTCAAAAAAGAATATCTGAATTTCTCATTCTTCACGTTGCCGTCCGGCGTTATCTCCATTATTGCCGTCGTCTATCTGTCACTGGTCTTTTTGTACGATGCCATCATCTTTGTCATAAGGAAGATCGCGCAATACAGCATTGCCGGCTTTCATCACGGCAGGCTGCTGCACATTCATTTTGATTTGTTCTATATCAATACCGCCACCGTCACCTTCGTCACCGTGCTGCTGTATTTCTTGCTGATATTTTCCATTGTGGTCGGCACGCGCATGAACAAGCAAGGCAAGGGCTTTGATTGGCATATCTTGGCATATATACTGATATACAGCGTCATCGCGCCGTTCTGGCTCTTGAAAGCGGTATGGAATACAATAGCGCGACGCGGCCAGCCGGCCTGGAGATAATATGACCAAAGGATTTAAAAAATATTTCATCACCTTCTTTATCACCGCCGCTCTTTTTGCGGGAGCATGGTATAGCAGCATCTATTTCAACAATAAAAAAATCCAAGCGCTGACTGAGGCGCAAAAGCAAGCCACCCTCGATGTCATTTCTTCAGAAACACAGTTCGCGCTTTTACAGCAAGTGGCCTGTCAGGACAGCAGTAACGATGTGCTTGATAATGAAATAGGCAGCCTGGCTGACAAGATCACTTACGGCGAGCAAAATTTCAGCGACCAAAGTCAGCTCGATATCTTGAAGCAGCAATACTCAGTGTTGGAGGTCAAAGATTTCTTATTGACAAAACAGATCAGCCAGCGCTGCAAGCAAAACATCGTCACAGTATTATATTTTTATAAGAATGCCAACACCTGCCCCGACTGCGTCTCGCAAGGGTACGTGCTCGATGCGTTGCGACAGCAATACCCCCAGATCCGCATTTATTCCTTTGATAGCCAGCTTGATAGCTCGACGGTACGGGCGTTGCTGACCATTTACAAGATCTCGGATACCTTGCCGGCCTTGGTCATCAATGGCAAATTACACACTGGATTGATGAGTATCGATGACATCAAAAAGGTGTTACCGAAAGACGTCCTTACTCCGCCTAAAGTGGTCGCTCCGACCAGTGTGGTAAAAAAGACTTCCCTTAAATAATAATTCATGAAGCAACTTCATCTTTTCCTCAAGCAACACGGGATAGTAATTACCATCATTGCGGCATTTGTCATAGCGCGCATAGTGACACTATCGACGCACGCCATCGTGGACTGGGATGCGGCGGTCTATGTCGGCATGGGCAAATATCTTTTTTCTCACGGCACGATCGGTACCTGGGAGATCTTGCGACCGGTAGGATTGCCGATAGTGTTGGGATTGTTTTGGAATATCGGCATCAGTCCGTATATGGCCGGCGTAGTACTAAGCATGCTGATCAGTGTAGGCACGCTGGTGCTGGTGTATATGTTCGCGCAAGAAGTCAGACGCGGAGCAGGCAACATAGCGGTCATGGTACTTGTCTCCAGTGCTATTTTTTTCAGATATAGCGCGGTGCCGGTGACCGATATCAGCTCGACATTTTTTGCATTGCTGGGGATTTTCTTGGTCCACAAAGCTGTTACCAATAAACAATATATAGTAGCAGGGTTGGTGATGGCGATGGCATTTCTGTTTCGCTTCCCGCAAGGACTGGTAATAGTAGTGGGCGTGTTGCTCTTGGTACTGAAAATGATTTCCGAAAAAGGCAAGTGGAACGTACGCATCGTGCATTTCATAGAGAGAGGATTTTCCTTAGCCGGAGGGTTCTTGCTGCTGGCCGTGCCGTTTTTAATAATAAATCAGTATGCATACGGCAACGCTTTTTTGCCATTCATAGAAGCGACCGCCGTTATCAAGCTGTACCCTACGCTCTATAACAAGGGAATATTTTTTTATGCCGGACAATTGCTTCGACAAGACCCGCTCTTTCTTTTGGCATTGGCGCCGATGGCATTGCTAGCCAAGAAAAAATACCGTCATCCGGCAGTCATGGTCATGACGGTGGTGTTGGTGGTGTTTGCGGGATATTTCACGTATCAGGCGCACAAAGAACTGCGCTATGCGTTGGCCTTCTTGCCGTACCTGTCGATATTGACCGGCGCCGGCATTGCCTATGCGTTGGAATATTGGAAACTGCCGCAATTGTTATTTTTCGGACTGTTCATCATTGTCGGCTTCATGGTGTATGCGCCGCTACTGACGCAACCGCTTAAAAATCCTTCGGCTCCGGCTTGGTATGATTTCAATACCTATCTGGCACGTGCTCCTCGGGCACGCGTGCTGTCATCGACACCATACCTTTTGGCCTACAGCGATGTCTTGATCACGCGCAATCTCTATGACGATTGGAATGACGCGTATCTTGCTTACCATACATACAAGAACAACGCCGACTATGTCACATTGGACAGCTGCAATCTGGAGTTGGGCTGCGCCGACAACGCTCACTGCAAGGATGACAAGCAATCCTTGCTGAGCGAACTGTCCACCCAAGCCACCCAGGTATTCTCAGAAACCACACCCGATCGGTGTGTGCTGGAGATATATAAAATTAGTCATTAAATGGTATAATAAAGAAAATAATTATTACCCACCAACTAACCAATTTATACAATGTTTGAACAAATGCCAGCGACTGAGAGTATTGAAAATACTCAAGAGAAAAATTTAAGACAGAAATTACAAAATAAACTTAAAAGATTGGCAACTTTTGGAATAACTGTCAGCGCCTTGCTGTTAAGCGCGTGCAATAATGAATCAAGTACCATTGCGCAAGGATCGGATGGAAAAAATCATGAAACAGTAGCTCTTACAAAAGAACTTAATACTGCCTCATATCATGAAATTCAAACACTGGATCATAAGGTAGACTCATTAATAACTGTTCTTACAGAAGAATTAAATGAAAAAGGTTTGATGCGAAATGATGATGACAAAGAATCATATAAGAATTGGTATTTTAAAAATATTGGCTCAGATAAATTAGAAGTTGTATGGAGAACAGCAGATGCTAATAATAAAACTACAGAAGCATTTCAATACACCAAAAATACCGACAATGAGGAAATTGCTGTGAATGTTAAGGATGTTGGGCCCGTAATAATGAATGAAAAGAAACAGTTTGGCGATATCCTATATTATATAAATTCTGACAACACAGAAGCGTCGTCTAACTACTCATATTTTGGAAATGACAATATGGTGGGAGAAGTTACCAGAAATTCTGTACATGTTTTAAATGATGAAAAAACTGTTAATACTAATCAAGATGTTAAAGACGGAATGCTCGTTACACTTGATGCATTTAAAAATAAACTTCAATCAGAAATTTCTTCATTAAAATAAATTTTGTTAGCTTTTTAGACAAGCCCTTCGATTACACTCAGGGCTCCAAAGTAAAAGACCTCCACATGTGGAGGTCTTTTACTTTGGAGCCGGATGTCAGACTTGAACTGACGACCTTCGCTTTACAAAAGCGTTGCTCTACCAACTGAGCTAATCCGGCAGGTTCACCAGAGTGGTTCTGGTGTTTACTGGCTACAGTATGCCAGTAATTTTATTTTATGCAACTATTTCTCTTCAGAAACAGTGCGGGTTTTCTTGGATATCTTTTTGGAAAGATTGGCCAAGAAATATGATGATGGGCCGTGTTCCAAACCGGTCAGCGGATCACGTCGGGCGAATGCGGAGCGGGAGTGGGGGAAGACGGTCATGAAGGTGTTGCCGGCTTTCTTGCCGCTCCATAATGCTGCCTGTCGCGTGTAACGCACGCCGCCATACCAGCTGCGTCGGGCCAAGCGCGCCGCCTTGTTCCATGAACGGATGACATCACCGCGCTTGATGGTCTTGACCGGACGCTGTTGATCGCGCTGCCACCACAAGAACATGACACTGGTCCACAGCGCCACCAGCAGTACTATCAAGACGATAAGCAGCGCGGTGATCATGCCCCTACAGTATACAATACAAATTTCTCAACGGTCGCACCGTTATCCTTGGCGTATTGCTCAATGGTTTTTTCCGGCACTTTGAAGAATGATTGGTTCAACAATGTCTGCTCGGCAAAGAATCCGTTGATCTTGCCTTCCAGCATCTTATCTTTGATCTCTTGAGACTTGCCTTCGCTTTGTGCCGCCACTTCCGCTTCCATCACCGCTTTGACGGTCGCGCGATTTTCTGCGGAGATCTCATCCTTGTGCAAGAATGACGGCTTCATTGCCGCCACATGCATGGCGATATCTTTGGCCACTTCTAGCGTGCCGCCCTTGAGCACGACCGCCGCCGCTGACTTCTTATCGAAGTGAGTGTAGCCATTCACGACCTCACCACTGAGATCTTCGATAGCGCCCAACTGGATCTTCTCGCCGCTTTTCAAGACTACGGCATTGATCAATTCCGGTGCGGCTGCTTGCATCTTTTCGACGCCATCCTTCCAGGCCATGTCAGCCAGAGTGTTGGCCAGAGTGACGAAGTCCTCGTTCTTGGCCACGAAGTCGGTCTCACAGTTCAGAACAAGCGTCAGCGCGCGAGCGCCGTCGGTGCGCATGACCACGATACCGTCAGCCGCTGAACGATCGGCTTTCTTCTGAGAAGCCTCACCACCTTTCTTTTGCAAGATGACAATGGCTTTGTCCATATCGCCACCAGCTTCTTCCAACGCCTTGCGACATTGCATGACAGAAATGCCGGTCTTATCGCGAAGTTCTTTTACTTGTTCTGTGGTGATCATATTTTTTGAAATTTTTTTTTTAATAAGGTTGTTTTTTTGTTCTCCGTTCTCTGTAGCTTATGAGCGAGGAAGAATTCTCTTGAGAGAGACTTGCGCAGGTTGACTGAACCGAGCACAGCAATTTTTCACCAGAAAAATATGCGTGTCTCTCGAAAGAGTAATTCTTCCGAGCTCATCCGATCAGAACAATGAAATTATTGCTGTAACGCGTCCTTCAGTATACCAAGAACCGCCGCAATTGAAGAAGCCGAACCGTCATTGGCAATGATAGGGTAGTCGATGGCACGAATAGAACAGTCGGTGTTGCCGATAGCCACGACGGGGATGTTGCTCTTGCGTGCTTCCGCCACAGCGATGTGCTCCTTTTTGGAGTCTACGATCACCAAAGCGTCAGGCAATTTGGTCACGCCCAGCAAGCCGCTGAAGTATTTGTTCAAACGCGCCATTTCGCGGGCCATCAAGAGCTGTTCCTTTTTGGTAAACTTCGCCAATTCGCCTGAAGCCATTTTTTCTTTCATGTCCTCAAGTTTCTGAATACGACGCTTGATCTCGGAGAAGTTGGTCAAGATGCCGCCGATCCAACGTTCAGTAACATAGGGCTGGTGCAGCAATCCGGCAATTTCTTGCACTGTGCCACGTGATTCTGGTTTAACACCGACAAAGAGCACGGTCTTGCCTGAAGCGGCGAGGCCTTGCAAGAAGTTCGCGGCAGCTTCGATCTGGTGAATGGTCTTGTCGATATCGATGATATCGACCTTGTCTTTGGTACCGTAAATAAATTTGGTCACGGTCGGGTGACGACGCGTGCGTGAGTATCCATAATGAACACCCGCCTCCATGAGGTCTTTAGAGTCTATGTTTTTCATAACAATCTGTAGCAGGCTTGTATAAAGGGTTTCGACACCCCATCCGTAATGCTTTCGCTCTCACGAAACAAGCCTTAATAACTGAATAATTCATCAAAAGATGAGCCGTAAATATAGCATTCATAAGCCTTTTTGACAAGATGTTGAATTATAACTAGGTCTGACCTAGCTATACCGAACTTCGGTACCTGTTGACTTTTGGTACCCCTGTACTATGATTAAAAAAATCAAAAACTATGAAAACTAATCAACCTCCTGCAAACGACGCTATAAATTGGAGTATCGTGTACATGATTGTGGCAATACTTGCGTTGATATTAGCCGGGTATGTCGGAAAAAGTAATTTTACTGCTTCTATGGTCTTACTTTCCGCGTGTCTATTATTTGCAGTCCTATCTTTCCGAGTTTCGAAAAAATAAATTAAAAAGCTTGGCGTACATAACCAAGCTTTTTTTATTTGTCTTTTTGTGCGAATATGTAGGTATATATGCGTCAATCTAAACTTTTCACCAAAACCCGTAAAGAGGCACCGGCCGATGAAATCGCAAAAAACGCTCAGCTGCTTATTCGTGCCGGGTATATTCATAAGGAAATGGCGGGAGTCTATTCAATATTGCCGTTGGGATATCGCGTCATGGAAAAAATCATTCGTATCATCAAGGAAGAAATGGACGCTATCGGCGGCATTCAGATGAAAACATCCGCAATTCAGACAAAAGAAGTCTGGGAGAAAACCAATCGCTGGAGCGATGACGTTGTTGAGATTTGGTTTAAGACCGCACTTAAGAATGGCACCGAGGTGGGACTTTCTTTTACTAATGAAGAGGCTTATTCTCACCTTATGAAGAGCTTTATCAGTTCATACAAAGATCTGCCGTTATATCCCTATGATTTCAAAACTATTTTCCGCAACGAGACTCGTAGCAAATCCGGCATGATGCGGGGGCGTGAATTTTATTGGAAAGCGTTGTATTCATTTTCTGCAGACCAAGAGCAACATGATGCATTTTATGAAAAAGCAAAAATTGCATATACATCTGTATATAAGCGCGTAGGCCTGGGAGATTGTACCTACATGACATTTGCATCAGGTGGAACATTTTCAAAATATTCTCATGAATTTCAAACTATTTCAGAAGCTGGTGAAGATCTTATTTATATTGACGAAGCAAAAGGTATCGCTATCAATGAAGAGGTATTAAATGATGAAGTGCTGACAGAGCTTGGCATAAACAGAGCGACATTAGTCGAAAAGAAAGCCATTGAAGTGGGGAATATTTTCTCCCTCGGTTTTAAATTTTCCGAACCGTTCGATCTGACATACAAAAATATTGAAGGTACAGAAGTGCCTGTATACATGGGCTCATATGGCATTGGCGTGACACGCTTGATGGGCACCGTCGTGGAAGTGCTTTCTGATGATAAGGGGATTATCTGGCCGGAAGCTATTGCGCCATTCAAGGCGCACTTGCTGCAACTCGGCGACCTGGTCGCCACAGAGGCCGAGGAACTATATAGCGCGCTGTTGAAACACAATATCGAAGTGCTTTTTGATGACCGCATCGGTTTGAGTGCCGGAGAAAAATTCGCCGACAGTGACCTGCTCGGCATGCCGCATCGCATCGTCATTTCGGAACGCAGCCTGGCGCAAGGCGGAGTGGAATACAAAAAGCGGGATGCTACTGACTCGACCATTCTTTCGGTTGACGCTTTGGTTCAATTACTCACCGCATAACATGTTCAAAAATCTTTACCAGCGTTTTTCAAATGATATCGGCATAGACTTGGGCACGGCCAACACGTTGGTCTATGTCAAAGGGCACGGCATCGTCATCAATGAGCCGTCGATCGTGGCCGTCAACCAGAAGACCGGGCAGATCGTCGCCATCGGACGCGAAGCTAAGGAGATGTGGGGCAAGACGCCGGAGCATATCAAGATCGTGCGGCCGCTATGCGAAGGGGTGGTGTCTGATTTTGAAATGACGGAAGAGATGCTGGCCTACTTCATTCGCAAAGTCGAGAAGCTGTCACAGAAATTTTTCCGACCGCGCGTCATCATCGGCGTGCCGTCGGGCATCACCAATGTCGAGCTGCGCGCCGTCTATGATGCCGGTATCGATGCCGGCGCCCGCGAAGTCTTCTTGGTGGAAGAAGCCATGGCCGCGGCCATCGGCGTGCGCTTGCCGGTCTTGTCAGCGGAAGCCTCATTCATCGTCGATATCGGCGGCGGCACGACCGACATCGCGTTGATCGCCTTGGGCGGCATCGTTCGTTCCTTGAATCTGCGCGTGGCCGGCGATCATTTCGACGCGCGCGTTATAGACTATTTGCGTGATGAATTTAAATTATTAGTAGGGGAACGTACGGCCGAGTCGGTCAAGCTGACGCTGGGGTCCGCCATTGAAACGGACTATATGGAGATCGAAGTGCGCGGACGCGACTTGGTCAGCGGCTTGCCCAAAGCATTGATGATCACCGACGGCGATGTGCGCGAAGCATTTGCGCGCACGGTCGGCCTATTGCTGAACGGCATTCGCGAAGTCTTGGAAACGGCGCCGCCGGAAATGGTGTCTGATATCTTGCAGACCGGCGTGGTCCTGACCGGCGGCGGTGCCAACTTGCGTGGCCTCGGTATTTTATTGCAGCAAGAATTGAAATTGCCGGTGCACATCGCCGAAGATCCGTTGTCTGCGGTGGCGCGCGGTACCGGTATCATGTTGGAACAATTTGATATGTATAAGAACGCGCTTATTTCTCTTGAAGACCATGCCACGCTATAAACGACCAATGAAAAAAAACGGACTGTGGTACACCATGCCGGGATGGGGGCGGGTAGCGGTAACTATCGCTGGCGGGCTAGTGGTCATCGCCATCGCCACCATGGTTTCCAAGCGCCTGGTGTCGCACATCCCGCCGGTCTATGGTGGCGTGGTGGCTGACCAATTCCTTTCTAAGAGCGCCTTGATCAAGAAAGTCACGGCCCAAGAGAGCACGCTGACTGCATACGACGCGGAGCTGACGATCTTGGTGCAATTGCAGAATGAAAATGACACGTTGAAAGCCGAGCTCGGTCGCACGTCCAATGAAAAAGGTATCTTGGCGCACGTGCTGACGCTGCCGAACCGCAGTTTTTATGACACGATGATGATAGATGCCGGCACTGCCGAAGGCATCAAGGTCGGAGCGGCAGTGTACGCGTTCAATAGTATCGCGCTCGGCACTGTCTCGGCCACTGACACGCATTCGTCCACCGTCTTACTGTACAGCGCGCCCAATCGCCAGACTTCCGGCACTGCTGTCGGCAGCGACGTGGCCATCACCTTGATCGGTCGCGGTTCCGGCGAATACGAAGTGCAACTGCCACGCGATGTGCCGTTCGCTGTCGGCGCCATGGTGGCCCAGCAATCGACCACTCCGGCCACCCTGGCCCAGATAGAAAAAATCGTCACCGACCCCCGCGACCCCTTCCAACGCCTCTTGGCCAAAGCCCCTGTAAACTTGCAGGCGCTGAAGTGGGTGATAGTGAGATAAAAAAGCACCGGCGTTCGCCGGTGCACTATCATTTTTTTCTTTTGGGAATACTGTATTCCTTTACTCTTTCCCATGAGCTGCCGTCCACGCCGATCAGCTTGCGGTCGATCGCTATCTTTTTGACAGGAATAGTCATCGATTCAAATGGTTGTGCCTGTAGTAAAGGCCAAACCGTATCAAATACTGGTGTGATCTTTTCGGCAATAGTGATATGTAAGGTATTGTCATGATCAAATGTGCCATGAACATATTCCGGCACCGCGGATAATAGCTTCAGTATGCCTGTCCACAAATAAGCGACCTCAACAGTGCCATGGACGGGCAAGACGATATATTCCTTGCCAAAGGCATGAAAGCCGCTGACCGTGATCCGAGTCTGGCGAATTTGCAGCACGATGCTCTGCACCACCCGCTTAATGGTTTCCTCATCGATATTTTCAATGGGGCGGTGAAAGGTGATGTGCGGGCGCAGTTTCGTGGCCGGCGAGGGAATGCCGCTACAGGCCGCGGCGATCGCCATCAGTTTTTCTATCCTGCGACGATACGGCTGCGGTACGGGGAAACTAACAATATATTTGTATTTCATAAGAACGTTTTTAATTTTCTTCACCATACAACTACCAGTTGACTTTGGCAAGAGGAGAGGGTAGAGTGGGAAAAATTTAAAAATAAAGACTATGGCAATTCAAACAGGGACTATCCCTACTACTGAAGAAATTGAACTGGAAAGTTGCAAGGATCAATGGGAACTTTTTCAAAAAGGACTGCTTCCGAATTTTACAACCAAAGGCGTTGTTATCACGGACAAGGAGTCACAAATAAGGAAAAGAATCACTATTATTGTATTAAGCATTGCCTCGCCCACAGATGTTATTTCTAAAAGTATAGTGCATGTAATATCTTCCTCGCGGCGGTTAGACGAAAATGGAATAGCGGGCATGGCTAAGATAAACCAATTTTTAGTTGATGAGATTGATAAATCAACATGGATTTTTCTCGGTTATATCAAGGGTCAAAAAAATATTCCCGTTATTATTCTTTTTTATGAAAAATTTAATTATGCGGTTTATTCGGTAATTAATACGGACGAAGATATGAAAAAACTTTTTCCTCACGGTATTCCGAGCGACATAAGTAAAAACTGATTTTTAAGCCATCTCTTTTTAAAAGAAGGGGTGGTTTTTCTTTTACCCGATGTGTCTAAGGTTAAACCTCCGAAGGTTTAACCTTAGACACATAGTGAGAACTGCTTAGGACCTCTCACTAAATAAAAACCGAAACAATTGTTTCGGTTTTTTAATTTTTGATCGATACTTTTTAATTTTGATTAAAACCTCGTTCGATAAGCATCTTCAATGTATCCTTTTCATCATCTTCGGCGGTCTTGCCATCGTGATCAATCTGCACTCCAACACTTACGCTGAGGAAAACATCATATTCCTTTAGCAGGAAATACCTCAGGTCGTTTTCCATAAAAAGATATTCTGATAAGGGCGGCAGAATAAGTTCGGTCTCCTTAATTTTTGCTCCAGCCTTATCGCAATATCCGTGCCAGAAACCCAGTAGCTTACAAATTGCCCTGTTTGCTATTTTTCGATTTTCACCCGTAATGATTTTATCGAGGACAATATCTTTTATTACCGCATCGGGATGGATAATGATTTGAAGTTTGTAATAGCGGTCTTTCTTAAGACATACCACAGAATAAGAGCTATTTTTCATATTGTAATTTTTTCTCACCATACAACCTTCTATTGACTTTGGCAAGAGGAGAGGCTTGAATTCCACCTGTTAGTGCAACACCTATAACTTCTAATGGTGTTCTGCCGCCAAGGCACTTCCTCGATTGTTAAGTGCTTGTATTGCATACTTTGATTATCTCAAAGTGTTGCACTTACTTGTTGAACTAACTGATAAGGTTTGGATAATATCAACATTCTTACAATTATGTTATAAAAAGGGGACGAATATGTTGAAATTTACGATACAAAAGAAGTTGGAGGGAACGATGGCGCGGGCGGGGGAGATTGAGACCGCCAATGGCGTGATACAAACGCCGGCATTCGTGGTGGTGGGCACCAAGGCGGCGGTGAAAGCGTTGACGGCCGAGCAGATACGCAGTTTGAATGCGCAGGTGGTGTTGGCCAATACGTATCATTTGTATTTGCAGCCGGGGGCGGACGTGGTGGCCGAAGCCGGCGGCTTCGGCCACTTCATGGACTGGCACGGTCCGACCATGACCGACTCTGGCGGCTTCCAAGCCTTTTCATTGGGCGCGGCATTCGGCAATGCCGTCAGCAAGATCGCTACCGGTGATGCTGTCGAGGATGTTTCCGTCAGTCCCGGACAGCTCGCCAAAGTCACTGACGAAGGCGTGACCTTCAAATCCCACCTCGACGGCAGCAAGCATCTGTTTACGCCCGAGTCATCGATGGAAGCTCAATGGAAACTCGGTGCCGATATGATCTTTGCATTTGATGAATGCACCAGCCCGACCGCGCCGTACGACTATCAACAGAAATCATTGGCACGCACGTATGACTGGGCCAAGCGCAGTTTGGCGCGTCACAATGAATTGGATACAGCGAAAAGGCAAAGCCTTTTCGCTGTCATTCAGGGCGGCCGTTTCCAGGACTTGCGCGAAGAAGCCGCACGTACCCTGGGAGCGCTGGCCGCTAGTTCGGAACTAGCGGAAGGCTTTGATGGATATGGCATCGGCGGCTCATTCACCAAGGAAGACATCGGCACGGCCGTCGGTTGGGTCAACGCCATCTTGCCGGAAGACAAGCCGCGGCATTTGCTCGGCATCGGTGAACCGCTCGACCTCTTTGAAGCCGTCGCAGCAGGTTGTGACTTGTTTGATTGCATCGCGCCGACGCGCATGGCCCGTCATGGCAGCGTGCACACCGCCGACGGCCGTCTCAATCTCAAGAATGCCAAATGCATCCGCGCCTTCGTGCCGATCGAAGCTGATTGCCAGTGTTATACCTGTCAGCACCATACGCAGGCCTATCTGGCTCACTTGTTTCGCGCTGATGAGATCACTGCCGGCACATTGGCTTCCATTCACAATCTGTATTTCATCTTGCGATTGGTAGAGCGCATGCGCGCCGGCATCTTGGACGGATCGTTCTCTGAATATAAGAAAACATTCTTGGCCCGCTACTATCCCTCTTAATCTATTTCTTGTATACTTTTGGCATGACTTTCAATCAAACCTACTTTTTCTTCCTGCTCATCACCACCTTCGGCGCATTTCTGACCATCAAGATCTGCGCCACCGCGTACAGTTCTTATGACTATAGCGGTAGCGTGCCCGTCCATGGCTCTTTGCATCACACGGCGATCCAGACCGATACTACTGATACCACGCTGCAATAGCTTTCTTTTGTTACTTGACCACTTCTGTATAATAGAAGCATGAAGTTCGAATTATCAGATCACTATAAACCAGCGGGAGACCAACCGAAAGCCATCAAAAGCCTTTTACAGGGGCTTAAAAAAGGCGAGCAGTTCCAGACCTTGCTCGGTGGCACGGCCACCGGCAAGACCTTTACCATGGCCAATATCATCGCCGATATCCAGAAACCGACTTTGGTCATCGCTCATAACAAAACCCTGGCCGCCCAGCTGGCGTCCGAGTTCAAGGAATTCTTTCCCAACAATGCCGTGCACTACTTCGTGTCGTACTACGACTACTATCAGCCCGAAGCCTACATGCCGGTCACCGATACTTTCATCGAAAAGGACGCGCAGATCAACAAGGAGATTGACCGCTTGCGTCACGCCACTACGCAGTCACTGCTGACGCGCAAGGATGTCATCATCGTGGCGTCGGTGTCTTGCATCTACGGTCTGGGTTCGCCGGTCGAATACGAAAAGGAAAATTTCAAGATCGAAAAAGGCATGCAGCTGTCCCGCACGGCCATGATGGAACGCTTGATCAGCATTCACTTCACGCGCAACAATGCCAATCTTGAGTCTGGACAATTCCGCGCGCTGGGCAACAAGGTCGAGATCATGCCGGTGTCTGACACCTTTCAGTATATGGTTGAATTTTCCGGTAACACCGTCAGCAGTATCTTGAAGATCGATCCGGTATCGGCGCGCATTTTGAATGAGGAAGAAACCATATATATTTTCCCGACCAAGCACTTCATCACCAATCAAGACGAAAAGGATCGCGCCACGGCGGACATCAAGCACGAGCTGGAACAACAATTGAAACATTTCGAACTCGAAGGGAAGCTGTTGGAAGCCGAACGCATCAAGCGCCGCACCACGTATGACTTGGCCATGATCCGCGAGATCGGCTATTGTTCCGGCATCGAAAACTATTCCCGTCACATGTCGGGCAAGGCGCCGGGCGAGCCGCCAGAAACATTGTTGTCATATTTTCCGCACAAAGCAGACGGGTCGCCTGATTTCATGCTCTTTATTGACGAATCACACGTGACCTTGCCGCAGCTGCATGGCATGTATGCCGGCGACGCGTCCCGCAAGCAGACATTGGTGGAATTCGGCTTTCGCTTGCCGAGCGCCAAAGACAACAGGCCGTTGAAATTCGAAGAATTCAAGCAACGCATCGGACAAACTATTTTCGTCTCGGCCACGCCGGGCAAATATGAGCACGAGCATGCCACCAAAGTCGTCGAGCAAATCATTCGCCCGACCGGCTTGGTTGATCCGATGGTGGAAGTGCGACCGATCTTGGAACAACCCGGCATCTATTCCGGACAAGTCCATGATTTCATTACCGAGTCTGAAATAGAGATCGCCAAAGGCGGCAGAGTCTTGGCCACGACATTGACCAAGCGCATGGCTGAAGATCTGACGGATTATTTGAAAGAACGCCCGGCCAAAGATGGCAAGAAAACCAAGGCTGCATACTTGCACAGTGATATCAAGACCATCGACCGCATCAAGATCATCACACAGTTTCGCAAAGGCGAGTTTGATATCTTGGTCGGCGTGAACCTGTTGCGTGAAGGATTGGATATGCCGGAAGTGACACTAATCGGTATTTTAGATGCCGACAAGGAAGGCTTCTTGCGCAGCGAAGTATCATTGATACAAACCATTGGTCGTGCCGCCCGTAACTCAAACGGTCGCGTCATTCTCTATGCCGACAACATGACCGGCTCGATGGAACGCGCCATCGCCGAAACGAAACGTCGCCGTGACATCCAGTTGGCGTATAACAAAGAGCACGGCATCACACCTAAGACCATTGAGAAGAAAATCCTGGATATCACCCAGGGCATGGAAAGCAGTCATGCCAAAGCCGTCAACGCCGAGCTGGCATTGGACATAGAATTGTTCGCGCAATTAGAAAAGGACATGAAAGGCAAGAGGGGCAAGCGCAATCCGATCGAGAAATTGATCAAAATGAAAGAGGATGAAATGAAAGAGTCCGTCAAATTGCTCGACTTCGAAACCGCCGCCATCCTGCGCGACGAGATCAAGGTATTGAGAGAAAGGACATATATCAACCCGTAAAAAGAAATTTGACCACCCTGCGCCTTTGGCTCCGAAAAATCCCGCAACAATGCGGGATTTCGATTTTTATAGGAATAAGCGTTTGAGTGGCCAACATCGAATGTTGGCCACTTTTCTTTAGTATTTGTTAGGTACTCGGTACCTAACAGGAAGCTGGGATGGTCGCTAAAAGTTGACTTTTGTGTTATAATTGTTCCGTGGAAAAACGAAAGAGAGTGGCAGAAAGTGCCGCACAATCTATTGTAGTCAAGGGTGCACGAACGCATAACTTGAAAAATATTTCGGTGGAAATGCCGCGTAATGCCATGATTGCCATTACCGGCATGTCGGGGTCGGGCAAGAGCTCGCTGGCCTTCGATACCATTTTTGCGGAAGGCCAGCGTCGCTACGTCGAGTCTTTGTCCTCCTACGCGCGGCAATTCTTGAACCAAATGCCCAAACCTGATGTCGACGAGATCACCGGCTTGTCTCCGGCCATCTCCATCGATCAAAAATCACGCTCCAACAACCCGCGTTCGACCGTCGCGACCATCACCGAGATCTACGACTACTTGCGCGTGCTCTATGCCCGTGTCGGCAAGGCCTACTGTCCGGTCTGCGGCACGCTCATTCAGAAGCTTTCGATGGAAGAGATCAACGGCTTCATTTTGAATAAGATAAAAGATATCTCTAAGACCAAAACCAAAGAAAACCAAAAGGAAGTTATGGGAGTGTCGTGGAATGATACGCGCATTCAGATCTTCGCGCCGGTGGTGCGCGGACGCAAAGGCGAATACTACCAGCTATTGTACGATCTGCTCGGTCGCGGCTTTTCGACGGTGCGTGTCGACGGACAGATCAAGAATTTGCGCGAGAAAATAGAAATGAACAAGACCACGCCACACAACATCGAAGTCTTAGTGGATGAATTGGCGGTGCATGAATTCAAAGACACACCACGTGACGCGGAATTGCGTCTGTCCGAAGCGGTGGAACGCGCATTGCTCGAAGCTGACGGCTTGGTGCAGATCACCTTCGGCACTTCACCGGACTTCTCGATGCAAACCGATTTGTTGCAAGAGTTCTTACTCTCTAGCAAATTCGCCTGTCCCAACGACGGCTTCTCATTTCCCGAGATAGAACCGCGCTTATTCTCTTTCAATAGCCCGTATGGCGCGTGTCCGGCTTGTAACGGTATCGGCACGAAATTTTTCGGCGGCACCGAACCCTGTGACATTTGTCATGGCAAGCGCTTGCGTCCGGAAGCATTGAATGTGTTCCTGGCCGCGCCGAAATCATCAAGTAAGGACGAGTCGGAACATGGAGCCAATATTGTTGATGTAACTTCCATGTCAGTTGCCGACGCATTTGAATTTTTTGGATCACTGAAACTTTCCGCAAAAGACAAGGAAGTGGCCACGCCGATATTGAAAGAAGTCGAAGACCGCCTGAATTTCTTGTTGAATGTCGGCTTGGAATATCTGGCGCTCAGTCGTACCGCCAACACATTGTCCGGCGGGGAAGCGCAGCGCATTCGTTTGGCTTCGCAGCTCGGTTCGCGCTTGGTCGGTGCCATGTACGTGCTCGACGAGCCGACGATCGGCTTGCACCAGCGCGACAATGAACGACTGATCCGCACGCTCGAGGATTTGCGTGACATGGGTAACACTATCATCGTCGTCGAGCATGACGAAGACACTATCTATGCATCGGATTATATTATCGATATCGGACCCAAAGCCGGCGTGCACGGCGGGCAGGTCATTGTGTCTGGGTATTTGGATAAATTGCTGGCGGCCAAGAAAAACGATTCTGGTTCACGCACCTTGGCGTACTTGCGCAAGGAAGAATCAATTGAGATCCCCGATAAGCGCCGCAGTGAAGAAAAGGGCTCATTGAAAATCGTCGGCGCCAATTTGCATAATATCCACAATCAAACCATCGATGTGCCATTGGGTCGCATGGTCTGCATCACCGGCGTGTCCGGTTCGGGCAAGAGTACGTTTTTGTACGATATTTTATATACCAACTTGCAAGCCCGCTTCGAACGCAAGCTGCGCAGTGCCAAGACATTCAATTGCGCGTCATTCAGCGGTAGCGAATATTTGGCACGTGCCATTTTGATCGATCAATCGCCGATCGGGCGCACTCCGCGTTCCAATATCGCGACGTACACTGGAGCATTCACGCACATTCGCGAACTCTTTGCCGCCACTGATGAAGCCCGACTGCGTGGCTGGAAAGTCAACCGCTTTTCATTCAACGTCAAAGGCGGACGCTGCGAAGCCTGTGAAGGGAACGGTGAGATCGCCGTCGAAATGCACTTCTTGCCGACGGTCTATGTGACTTGCGATGTCTGTAATGGCAAGCGTTTTGATAAAGAAACACTGGTAGTGAAGTATAAGAAGAAAAGTATTTATGATGTCTTGCAGTTGACGGTAGAAGAAGCGATGGAATTCTTTGATGAGATCCCGGCTATTTCCGACCGCTTGAAAACGCTGAATGAAGTCGGCTTGGGCTACATCAAACTCGGACAATCCGCCACCACGCTTTCTGGTGGAGAAGCGCAGCGCGTCAAGATCGCTTCCGAGCTCTATCGTCCGTATTTGGAAAAGACCATATACTTGCTGGATGAACCGACAGTCGGCTTGCACTATGATGACGTCAAAAATCTCATCGGAGTGTTAAATAGACTGGTCGCCAAAGGTAATACCGTAGTTGTCATCGAACACAACCTCGATCTGATCAAAGCGGCCGACTGGCTGATCGATTTCGGTCCTGACGGTGGCGTCCGTGGCGGCAAGGTAGTAGCCAAAGGCACCCCCGAAGATGTGGCCAACAACAAGCACTCCCACACTGGCACTTATCTCAAAAAAATCCTGTAAAAATTTGGGAGCTTAGCTCCCAAATTTATTATTTCTTTAATTTTTTTTCGGATTTTCTTGAATGGTCATTTTGTATGATGCATGCATGATGACATTAAAAGAATTTCAAACATGGTTCGAAGTACGGTTTCTGGCGCTGATCGAAGAAAAGAGCAATGAATTTTTAAGCAGCAGCAATAGCGTCTCCATCAAGGATATTCTTTCCTACATCACCCTCTATGTGCAGGGCGGCAAACGCTTCCGCCCGTATATGGTGTATGTCGGCTACGCGTTGGAGGGCGGGGAGAATGACATTTTCCCGTTACTAGCGGGCACGGAACTGCTGCACCTTTTTTGCTTGGTGCATGACGACGTGATGGATAATGAGATCATGCGGCACGGCATCGCCACTATCCATAAGCACTATGAAAAAATATTCCAGAGTACCGATATCGGTCGTTCAATCGCCATCTTGGTCGGCGATCTTTGTCTGGCCTGGTCCATCGATTGTCTGGAAGAAACCGAACCGATCGAGCCGTATACCATCGATGATGTCAGTCGCGAATATCGAGATCTTTTGTCGGAAGTCATTCATGGGCAGATGCTCGATGTCATCCCCACCCATGAAAACACTCAATATGTCATCGAAAAGAAGATGGAATTGAAAAGCGCCCGCTATTCCTTTTTCCACCCCCTCTATATGGGCATGATGTTGGCCGGCGCCGATCCGGAAGTGCAGTTTTTTGCCGAAGAATATGCGGTCAATTTGGGCATGGCATTTCAATTGCAAGATGACCTGGCGGATTGCATGGCAGATATTAAGAACGGACAGCAGACGTTGCTGTCATGGTACATGTTTAATGAAGCCAGCGAAGAAGAGTGCAATGAATTCAGCACCTATTTTGGCATTGAATGGTCTGCAGAAGAAGAGAAAAAATTGCTCAAGATATTGCAACATTCCGGCGCATTGTCATTCGCAGCCGAAAAAATAGAGCAGTATTACTTGCAAGCTGAGGATGCTATT
Source organism: Candidatus Nomurabacteria bacterium (assembly GCA_043758875.1). Taxonomy (GTDB): domain Bacteria; phylum Patescibacteriota; class Minisyncoccia; order Phycocordibacterales; family UBA9973; genus UBA4124. The sequence continues at coordinate 27,395 of JAYVMR010000001.1, forward strand.
TTCAATCACGACAAGACCGGCGAAGAGATCTGGCGAGAGATCATCGCAGAGGTCAAAAAGATGTCATAAATAGATATAATTGCTATACTTGTAATAATGAAAAAACAAGCCGGCTTCACGCTCATCGAACTCCTGGTTGTCATTGCTATCATCGGTATTCTGGCCAGCGTGATTTTGGTGTCGTTGAACAGCGCTCGCGGCAAGGCTCGTGACGCGCAGCGCAGAAGCGATGCGGTGCAGATCACTACCGCAATACAGTTATACTTCAATGCCAATAGTGTTTGGCCACCATCAGGAGGAGCAACAGCTCCCAATGCTGGATGGTCTAATAGTAGCGATGGGACATGGGCAACGCTTGCCACTGCACTACAACCCTATATTCCCAGTCTTGATAAGGATCCGCAACAAAGCGCCAACGCTTCCATTTGGGCTGCTTCAACCGGAGGAGGAGCATATTCATATGTCAATTGCGGCCGTACTTATATGTTCGTCTATCAGCTTGAAAATGCCAACGGCACTGATCCGGGCGCGACATGTAACGGAGCTTTTTATCAATATGGCGGGACTGGATCCAGTACAGCTGTTAAAACAATCGGAGATTCCTATTAGTGTATAATGAAGGGATGAATGAAACATTACCACAACCGCAACATACTGAAGAAAAGCCGCTAGAAAGCAAACAGGAAAGGATTGATCATATTAATGAAGTGATCAGTGCGGGAATCGATGATTTTAACGAGAAGCAAGAATATGACAAAAAATACGAGGAAGCGAAGCGCGTGTTGGAGATCGAAAAAGTAAAGAATAGAACCCAAGAGACCTATTCGGTCGGTACAGAATTTGCGGCGGATAAAAAATCGAAACAAGCATCCATGCTGAAAAAGATGATAGTGTGGGGCAGTATGGTACTGGGTCTGTCATCCATTGCCAAAGAGGCGACTGCCAATACCGGAGGAGATAAGCAAGGAACGAAAAAAGAAACAGTAAAAAGTGTCGAGAATACTCAAGAACTGACCGATCAAGAAAAAACGGATTGGGGAGAATATGTTACCTACACTAAAGATCTTCATTTGAATACAGATCCTCGTATGAAAAGCCGAGCGTTTGCGCATCAAGTCTTGGAAGATTTTATTAAAAGCCTTAATGGTCGTCCTACTACATTAGATCAAGAACAAGTCCTTCGCATACAAAAAGAATTTGCAAAAATGAGAGAATGGACATTAAAAAAAATTAAAAATCACGAAAAAATAAACGGCCACTATGTCGAATTCGATGATGGAGTGACAGAAAATCAGTTTATGGCAAATTTGTCAAACCCTGATGATATTGCGGGACCGCAAACTTTGCGCTATTTCGGCGAAGACTATACGCAAATGATAAAAGAATTAAAATTCCATTTTAAAGATGTGGAATATATTGCATCGGTACAAAAAATGCCTCTCGTGGAAGGTAAATTTGTTTCGATGAAAGAGTCAAAAGAAGAGAAATAAATTATGATCCGTCAAGAGTTGGACAAATTGCAGTTGCCGAATGAGCCCGGGGTGTATTTTTGGCTTGGGGGCTCTAAAAATGGCGGAGGGTATGAAGGGCGGGAAGTCCTGTATATCGGCAAGGCCACTTCATTGCGCGATCGCGTGCGGTCGTATTTCGCACCGGATGTGATCAAGACGCGCGGCGCGCATATCGTCGACATGGTATTCAAGACTGAGACGGTCGGTTATGAAGCGACGCAGACCGTGCTCGAAGCATTGATCTTGGAAGCCAACCTGATCAAGAAATACAAGCCGTATTACAACACCAAGGAAAAAGACGATAAGAGCTTCAACAGCGTCGTCATTACCAAGGAGGATTTCCCGCGCGTGATATTGGTGCGGCAGAAAGATCTGGATACGCGCAATAAGACCGTGACGTTGCCGCGACTAGGCTTGCATGATTGCAAATACGACGCGGTCTTCGGTCCGTTTCCCAATGGGCCGAGCATTCGCGAAGCGTTGAAGATCATCAGGCATATCTTTCCTTTTCGCGATCGGGCCAGCGCGCAAAAAGACAAGGAAGCCTTCTATCGGCAGATCGCATTGTCGCCCGATGTGTCAAACGATGCAATGGCAAAAGAATATCGCAAGAATGTCGGTCGCATCAAATGTATCCTGCAAGGCAAGATGCGCTCATTGATCAAAGGCTTGAAAAAAGAAATGCTCGCTGCCGCCAAGGGGCAGCACTTCGAAGCCGCCAATGACTTGAAACAAAAAGTATTCGCATTGGAGCATATCCAGGATATCTCACTGATCAAGCGCGACCTGGAGCGCACGAGCGGGGAGAAAGTCTTTCGCTTGGAAGCGTACGATATCGCGCATTTGTCCGGGAAACAGATGGTCGGCGTCATGACTGTGGTTGAAAATGCCGCCGCCAATAAGAACGACTATCGCAAATTCATCATTCGCGGCTATGACAAGGCCAATGACGCCGGCGCGCTGCGCGAAATATTGGCGCGCCGGCTCGCGCACACCGAATGGCCGTACCCTGACGCTATCGTCGTCGACGGCAATATCATTCAGGTCAATGCCGCCCGTGAGGTCTTGCAAGGTGTCAAACTCGATATCCCAATTATTGCCGTTACCAAAGATGAGCGACACCGCCCGAAATCACTGAGCGGTCCGACCGACATCATCGATTCTCACAAATTCGCCATTCTCTTGGCCAACAATGAAGCCCATCGCTTCGCACTGACCTTCCACAAAGACCGTCGTAAGAAAGCCATGCTGTAATTATTATTATTCTTGTTATACTGTGGCTATATGCAACGAATCGGAATCCTGCGCGGCGGTGTCAGCCCGGAATACAATCTGTCATTGAAGACGGGAGCCAATGTGCAACGCGCATTGCATGATGCTGGACTGGAAGCTATCGATATGTTGCTCGACAAGGATGGCGTCTTGCACTTGCGCGGCATCCCGACCGATCTCGAACACGCCAAAGAACAGGTCGACACGGTCTGGAACGCATTGCACGGTGATTTCGGCGAAGACGGGCAAGTGCAGGCATTGCTCGATCAGTACGGCATTCCCTATACCGGGTCATCCGCGCAAGTGTCAGAAACAGCATTCAATAAGCAAACAGCCAAAGAACAAGCTAAGGCATTGGGCATTGATACGCCACCTTCAGTTCTCGTCATTCCCGATGGTACCGAGTCCGTGTCTGAGGTGACGCAAAAGATCTATCGCAGCTTCGCGCCGCCGTGGGTCTTGAAACCGTTGCAAGGCGGAGGATCAGTGCGTGCCAATTTCGCGTTCACGCCGTTGGAACTGTCGCAATTTGTCGACGAATGCATCAGCGAAGGCGATCCGTTCATCGTCGAGCAATATATCTATGGCAGGGAAGCCGCGGTTGGCGTGATCGATCATTTTCGACAGCAAGACCCGTACGCATTGCCGGTGGTGGAAGTGCAATCACCGTCCCGTAATGTGCTGACCCATGACATGCGCAATAGCGATGAGTCATACGCGCGATTGCACGGCGGCTTCACCGTCAAGGAGCGCGACGTGCTCTCCGAATTGGCTAAAAAATTGCACACGCATTTCGGCGCCAAGGATTATTCGCAAAGCGAGTTCATCGTCGACAAGCAAGGCAAGCCCTGGTTCATCGAGCTCGATACCCACCCGCACCTCACCAACAACGCTCCTTTCCTGATCGCCCTCGAAGCCGTCGGCGCCACCCTGCAAGAATTCGTGAAAAACATCGTCGGGTAGTATATACTTTTACCATGGAACACAAACAACATTCGTCAGTCATGAAATGGTCATTGATCATCGGCATCGTCATTGTCATGAATTTATTTTTTAACTACGCCATCTCGCTGGTGTACAAGGCGCCGGAATATCCTATCAGCAACCCCCCACCGGCATTATCGGTGATTACCGATCCGCAAGCATGTGTCAGTGCCGGAGGTATCTGGAGCCGGGGACCGCAGAACTATTGCGACCAAGATTACCGTAAGATCCAGACACAATTTGAAATCGTGCAAAAGCAATACAACCGTTCGGTGTTTATCGTCTTGGTGATACTGGGCGTCATCAGCCTGATCGTCGGGGCATTGATCGGACACGAAGTATTGTCATTGGCATTTGCCTGGGGTGGCGTATTGTCATTAGTCATCGCTTCCATGCGCTACTGGTCCGACGCTAACAATCTTTTGAAAGTTTTCATTCTGGCCATCGCGCTCGGCGGCCTGATCTGGACCGCTATCAAAAAATTTGTGTAATACCATCTGTCAAATGTTAATTTGGGAGCTAAGCTCCCAAATTTTGTTAGACAAATGTTAGGTACCGAGTACCTAACATTTATTCTCTGGCCAACATCGAATGTTGGCCAGTTTGCTCAAAAGCTGTTTTTGTGGAAAAATGCTTATATATGAAGCCATCTTCTGCCAGAAAATACGACCATACCAAGATCGAGAAGAAATGGCAGAAAGCCTGGGAAAGTCAGGGAACATATAAAACACTGAACCCTTCGACAGGCTCAGGGCAAGAACCATCCAAAAAAAAGCGTCCTAAGATGTATGTCTTGGACATGTTCCCGTATCCGTCAGGAGCGGGCTTGCACGTCGGGCATCCACGCGGATATATCGCCAGCGATGTCTATGCCCGCATGAAGCGCATGGCAGGGTTCAATGTCTTGCATCCGATGGGCTTCGATTCGTTCGGATTGCCGGCGGAACAGTATGCCATTCAAACAAAAAAACATCCGGGACCGTTTACTGATACATTAGTCGCGCAATACAAAAAGCAATTGGAGATCATCGGCTTGTCATATGATTGGTCGCGCGAAGTCGCTACGCATCGCCCCGACTATTACAAATGGACGCAGTGGATTTTCTTGCAGCTCTATGACGCGTGGTATGACACCAAGAAAAATACCGCCCGACCGATCGCCGAACTGATCGCGTCATTTGAAAAAAACGGCAGCAAAAGTATCGCGGCAGTCACTGATAATAAAATGACTTTTTCCGTCAAGGAATGGAAAAGCTTTTCGGCGCTCGAACAGCAAAGTATATTGATGCGCTACCGTCTGGCCTATGAAGGCTTTGCGGAAGTGAACTGGTGCGAGGGCTTGGGGACCGTCCTCGCCAATGATGAGATCGTGGACGGTCCGACCGGGCCTGTTTCCGAACGCGGCGGCTTTCCTGTTATCAAGAAACCGATGCGCCAATGGTTCATGCGCATCACCGCGTATGCCGATCGCTTATTGCAAGACCTGCAGCCGCTTGATTGGCCTAACAATATCAAGGAGATCCAGAAAAATTGGATCGGTAAGAGTGAAGGCTCTGAGATTGAATTTGCGATTGGAACCGGAAACGATAGTTTCGCTGCCGTGCCGGTGTTCACCACTCGCGTCGATACGTTGTTGGGCGTCACCTATATAGTATTGGCACCCGAGTATCCGCTGATCGCAGAATGGAAAAATAACATTACCAATTGGTCGGCGGTTCAAAAATATATAAAAAATACTGCAGGAAAAACTGAACAAGAAAGAATGATGGATAAACACCCGTCTTTGCCAGAGGCTACGAACGGGCGAGGAAAAACCGGCATCCAATTGGATGGTCTCTACGCTATCAATCCGGCCAACGGCGAACAAGTACCGGTCTGGATCGCCGACTATGTATTAGCCAGCTATGGTACTGGCGCGGTCATGGGCGTGCCGCAACACGATGAGCGTGATCATGCATTTGCCACAAAATACAAATTGCCGATCATCGACCGACCGCTTGTTGATGCAAAGAAAATCACTAAAGAAGTCGGAGGGAAGATGGTTACTAAATACAAGATGCGTGATGCTATTTTCGCGCGGCAGCGATATTGGGGCGAGCCGATCCCGTTGCGTCATGAGGCCAACGGCGTGATTGTGTCACTGAAAGAAAAACAACTGCCGTTGCAATTACCCAACGTGAAATCATACGAACCGTCCGGCAATGGCGAGAGTCCATTGGCGCGCGTGAAGGAATGGGTCAAGGAAGGCTATGAGACCAACACCATGCCGGGCTGGGCCGGGTCATCATGGTATTTCTTGCGCTATATGGATCCGCACAATGCCAAAGCATTTGCCGGAGACAAGGCTATAGACTATTGGCAAGACGTCGATATGTATGTCGGGGGAGCCGAGCATGCCACCGGACACTTATTATATAGTCGTTTCTGGCACAAATTCTTATACGATATGAAATACGTGCCGGTTAAGGAACCGTTCAAGGCTTTGCGCAACCAAGGGTTGATCGGGGGCGCGGATGGCCGCAAGATGTCCAAGCGCTGGGGCAATGTCGTCAATCCGGACGAAGTGGTGAAGTCGTACGGCGCGGATTCGTTGCGCCTGTTCGAGATGTTCCTGGGCCCGTTCGAATCCCATTTGCCATGGAGTACCGAAGGCATTATCGGCTCACGAAGATTCATCGAACGAGTCTGGCGCCTAGCGACGAGTCTTCGAGCTGTTAACCATTCTCGAGTGTCTGGTGAGCATATATCCACCGCGAGGACCAAGGACCGAGAGAATGGTTATCAGCGAGAAACGAGTCGCTCTCATAAAATTCTAAATAAGACAATCAAAAAAGTAACCGAGGATATTGAAAATTTCGCATTCAATACCGCAGTATCTTCCCTGATGATCTGCTTGAATGAATTCGAGAAGTCCGGCGTCAGTGAACATGATTTCAAATTATTTTTGCAATTGCTGGCGCCGTTCGCGCCCTATGTGACCGAAGAACTCTGGAATACTTTTGGCGGTGCAACCGCCAAAAGTATTCACTTGTCCGGGTGGCCGACGTATGATCCGAAATTGCTGATTGAAGACGAAGTGACGATCGGCGTGCAGATCAACGGCAAGGTGCGCGGGGAGTTGACGATCGTGGCGGATGCGACTGCAAAAATAATCGAGTCTGCCGCGCTGGCCTTGCCGCGCATCCAGGAACACCTCAAAGGCATGACTGTTAAGAAAGTTATTGTGGTGCCGGGACGGGTTATTAACATCGTGGCCGACTAAAACCTTTTTTCATTATCAAAAGTACTGTATAATCCTGAACATATGTATCAAAACGCCATTCATAAATTTAACGCTATTTCTTTTACTATTCTTACCGGACTTTGTGTACTCTTGCCATTCTTTTTCTTACCGGCAACCATTAGCGGTCTCGGTGCCACCAAGGCTGTGCTGCTTTATATAGGAGTCTTCCTGTCATTCTCATTCTGGCTGGTGGCCCAATTTTTGGAAGGCTCATTCAAGCTTCCCAAGCACTGGGCATTTGCTGCGCTGGGATTGTGGGTGCTGTTCACACTGATCGGCGCATTGACCTCTCAAAATGTCGGCGTGTCATTATGGGGTCGAGGCTTCGCCATTGATTCATTCGCGACCGTGCTGGTGATCGGACTATTCACTTTCTTGGTGGCCGCATTCGCGCGTGACCAGCGTCGCTTGGTGCAGCTCTTCCTGGCCGCATTCGCCGGTTCAGTGCTGACCATTTTCTTGCAAGTAGTGCTGTATCTCACTCAGCGCACTCATTTTGTCTCGACCTATCTGGCGCATGTCAGCACACAGGGAACATTAGTCGGCTCATGGGTTGACTTCGCATACTTCGTCATCTTCACCTTCTTGTTGGCGTTATTAATGTATGAAGTATTGATGCCGAAAGGATTTTTCAAAATCTTGTCATTGGTGGCTTTGGTACTGTCACTGGTCGTGTTGGTATTCTTGAACTTCACAGTGGCTTGGATCATCACTATCGTATCCGCGCTTTTGGTCTTCGTCTACAAATCTTCCGTCGAACGCTCATTGTCAAAGCATTTTGCTCATGATGGCGGCGAATCACTACCAGAAGATCAAGCTAATCAACGTTTCCCGTTGATGTCATTCATCGCGCTGTTAGTGGGATTGTTCTTTTTCCTCAGTAGTAATTCCATCGGCGCGGGCTTGGCGCATTATGCCGGCGTGTCGTTCACCGATATTCGTCCTTCCTTCGCGACCACGACACATGTCATGCGGGCCACGTTAGCGCATCATCCGATCTTTGGTGCTGGCGCAGGTCGCTATGGCGACATGTGGAGTCTGTACCATCCATTGGCCATCAACAGTACTATTTTCTGGAACACGTCATTTGATACCGGTTACAACTTCATACAGTCCGCGCTGACTACCAACGGCTTGTTGCCGATCATCTTCTTGATCACATTATTGGTATTGGCAGTGGTCCATGGTTTCAAATTGTTCAATTATCAATTTCCTGATCGTTTCAGCCGCTTCATCAGCGTGGCCACACTGATTATTTTGGTCGCCTTCATTTGCTTGATCGTCTTTGCTTCGCCGGGGCTGGTCTTGATCGCCTTCGGCTTCATGTACATCGGTCTGATGCTCGGCGTGTCGACTTTGGTCGGCCGCACTAAGCTCATGTCATTCAACTACTTGCATGACCCGCGCACCAGCTTCTTTGCCATCTTGGCTATTGTGGTAGCGGCTATGGCCGGGTTTACCGCCGTCTACTTCAGCGGCAACCGTTTCGCCAGTGTCATTTATTATAATCGCGCATTGGCGGCACAGGATGTTTACACCGCGCAAGATCGCTTGGATAAAGCCATCGCGCTTTCACCGAACGATATTTATTGGCGAACACGCACTACGCTGTTCACCAATCAATTCACCGCGCTGGCCGGCCAGCAAAGTCCTGATAAGAGCCAGTTGCAAAATCTCTTTTCTCAAGCCGAGCAAAGCGCGCAAGCCGCCGTGGCCTGGGATCCGACCACTTCCGATAACTGGCTGACCTTGAGTCAGGTGTATCAGCTTGTTTCCAACACGCAAAACACTCAAGCCTACAGCAATGCCAAATCCGCCGCCGATCAAGCGCAAAAACTCAACCCTAACAATCCGGTCTATGTCTTAAACCAAGCGCAATTGGCATTAACCAAACAGGACACTGGTACTGCATTTACGTATATTGCCGAAGCGTTGGCATTGAAACAAGATTACCTTGATGCCTATGTCTTGAAAGCGCAGATTGAACAAGCCGGCGGTACCGCCAATGCGGCCGTGGAGGAAATCACCGCGTATACCAAAGTGGCACCGTTTGATGATCAAGGGTATCTGTTGCTCGGTCAGGCCGAAATGCAGCAAAAAGATTATCCTGATGCGATCACGGCCTATGCCCGCGCGCGCGACCTCAATCCGACCAATCCTAACAACTATCTGCAATACATCAGCGCGCTCGTAGTGGCGGGACAAAAAGACCAAGCCATCGGCGCATTACAAGATTTCAAACTCAAATTCCCTCAGGTGAACGGTATAGACGATGAGATTCAGCGTTTACAAAACGGTACCGCTACACCAGCCGTGACTACCACAAGCAAGACTTCTACTACTGCCATCACGACATTGACCACACCAAAAAAGAAATAACAAGATAGTATGGTTTCAAAGATCATCACATTCTTGAACAGAGATCTTTTCAGTATGAACCAGGCCGCCCTGGTTCTTGCTGTTTTTTCTTTCTTGTCGCAAGTCTTCGGATTGCTGCGTGACCACTTGCTAGCGGCATTTATCGGCCCATCAGCCGGTCTGGATACCTACTATGCGGCCTTCCGTATTCCCGATTTTATCTTTAATTCCTTCGGCATTCTTTTTTCGGTCACGGTGCTTATTCCTTTCATCGCGCAATATATCGAGCAAGAAAAAACTGATGGTCATAATGGGGGATTGAAACGATTTCTTAACAGTATTTTCACTGTCTACATGATCGGCATGAGCGCTCTGTCACTGCTACTGATCGTGGCTATGCCTTGGTTGACACGACTGGTGGCTCCCGGCTTTACCGGTGCGGAACATATCCACGTCGTGCTGTATTCCCGTATCATGCTGATCTCGCCGTTCCTGTTCGGCTTGGCCAGCTTGCTGAGTTCCTTCTCACAAGTACAGAAGAAATTCTTCGCGTTCGCCATCGCGCCGCTGATGTACAACTTCGGCATCTTGGCCGGCATTCTTTTTTTGTTGCCAGTGTTCGGGTTGCTGGGGGTGGTGCTGGGTGTGGCCATCGGCGCCATCCTGTACTTCGCCGTGCAAGTGCCGACCTTGGTCAAGCTGGGCAAGATTCCCAAATTTAATCTTGATATTGACTGGCCGACTATCAAAAGAGTTATGCTGTTGTCGTTGCCGCGCACGCTGGGGACATCACTGACCAATATTACCTTCATCATCATCGGTGCCATGGCATCATTGTTGGCGGCCGGTTCCATTTCGATCTTTCAATTTTCTTACAACATTGAGAACACGCCGTTGCTCATCATCGGCGTGTCTTACGCGGTGGCGGCTTTTCCCACCATGACCAAGCTCTATGCCATGGGTGACAAGAAAGAATTGCTCAACATGCTGTATGGTACTACCAGAAACATTTTCTTCCTTTCTATCCCGACTGCCTTGTTGATGATCATCTTGCGGGCGCAGATCGTGCGACTGCTGTTGGGAGCCGGCATGTTCTCATGGAATGATACCAGGCTGGTGTCGGCCTCCGTGGCACTCTTTGCCGTTTCTATTGCTGCGCAATGCATGGTGCTGCTGATAGTGCGAGCGTTCTATGCCATCGGCAATACCCTCACTCCGCTGTTGATCAATATCACCGCGATCCTGGCCACCTTGTTTTCCGCCGTGGCACTGCTCTTTTCGTATCGATACACGATATTCTTCCACGACTTTATCAATAGCCTGATGCGTATCAACGGCACCAGCGGAGGCACGGTCATCATGCTGCCATTAGCTTTTTCTATTGGACAGATCCTCAATGCAGTTATGTTATGGATATATTTTCATAAAAAGATGTCCGGCACCAAAACAGAGAACCGCAACCTTTCGCGCGCACTGGCCCACATGACCGCTGCCGGTATCATTGCGGCTGCCGCCGCGTACGGAGTATTGCTATTGACTGACGGCGTCGGTCCTCATAGTCATTTTTTCCGCGTGTTATTTCAGTCCGGCATCGCCACCATCATCGGCTTTGCCATGTACGGCATCGTGCTCAAGGCGCTGCGCAATGAAGATATCACGACCTTCATCGAGATCGCCCGCTCTCGCTTCTGGAAGCGTCGCCCGCTGGTCGTGCAAGGCCAGCAGGATTTGTAATTCTTGTGTATACTTCTTCTTATGAATCAAAAACAGGCGAGAATAATCATTGGCATCGGTATGGTAGGTATGCTTGCCTGCGGTATGGGACTTGCGCATGCGGCAATCACCGGCACGATTGATCCCGGCAATACCGGCGCTCACTTCGCGGCCTTTGTCCATGCGCCAACGGCTCAATCGGGAAGCCAAGAAATTAACTTTGGGAAATTTACCACCGCCACCAGCGATGACATCACTATCAGTGGCGGCAGTCTGCACGGCTACGCTTGGAGCCCGATAGCGGGATGGATGGTCATGAATTGCGCCAATACCATTAGCGGTTGTTCATCAGTCAACCAAGATTTTGCAGTGACGGTCAGCGGTACCGGAGTGCTTTCGGGATATGCATGGGGACAGCAGACGGGTTGGATCAACTTCGGTCCATTTTTAAATAATGCCACGCCACAAGTGCGTATTGGCTCAACGGGCAATTTTGCCGGCACGACGGGTACCGCCGGGTATGCCTGGAGCGAGCAGTACGGTTGGATCGTCTTTGATTGTTCCAACACCACTACCTGCACCTCTACTGATTATACCGGCAGCACCTCTTCCGGGACTCTTTCGGGAGGAGGGTTTCCTTCAAGTAAGACTTCTCCATCTTCGACGGCAGTGACCCAACCAGTATCAATAAATACCACTGTATCATCTTCACCATCATCTGCCGCAAAATCTACCGGCACTTCATCAAATACTGGTATTTCATCCGGACCAGGCATGGCATATGGCACCGTTTCCAGCGGAACTCTTTCGCCGCAGCCCGCCACCCGAGCTCCGGGAACTGCTCCATCGCATGGCCCGAACAACAGTTTCTTTTCGCATAGCACTCCGCCCCAACACAATACTCGACCGTCTATTGTCACCACCGTCATCCATTCTCGATATTTCAGGCCGGGCATTATCGTGGCTATCCTTATTCTGATTGCGATGATCCGTTTCCTTTAATATGAAGATGTTATATACTGTATGCAATGAAATTGTTAGGGAACAACTCTGTTTTAACCCGTAAAGTGCTTATTGCCGGCTGGGTTCGCAATCATAAAACATTTTTCCTCTCGATAGGATTTCTGGTACTGTTTTCCATTACGGTCAGTTTTGCTACTCCTCCCTCATCTCCCTACGCCGCCAACGCAACCCTTGATCCGAGCTGCGGACCGACTGATACGAATTGTTATGTGGCTGCATCCAGTACATGGAGTTCCATCACCGGCACGCCAACCACACTCGCTGGGTACGGCATTATCGATGCATACACCAAAACTGTAGCTGACGCGCGGTATCAGGCAACACTGACATTCACCGGCACCGGCAATGCGGTGGCGGCAAATTCCCCAACACTGGTCGCGCCTGTCCTCGGTGTCGCGACTGCAACATCTCTTAATGGCTTGACCTTAACCGCCAATGCCAGCGGCTTTGGTATTACAGGTGGCACCACGGCAAAAACAGTAACGGTCTCAAACACCCTGACCTTTGCGGGTACTGA
>JAYVMR010000002.1:0-27116 GCA_043758875.1 Candidatus Nomurabacteria bacterium
TTTGAGGATTTTGAGACTGATACAATTTTTGACCTTGTCCATGCCAGAAACGTTCTGCCTTTTATGGAAAATAAACCGGAGCAAGTGAAACGCATGCTGACTATGGGCAAATACGTTTTATTCACTTTTTTTGGCCCGCATGATCCTTGGCAAAAAATGTCTGTTCCAAAGGATGAGATAGTAAGCGTATTGCATGACGTCACTATCGTATATCTTTCCGAGGAAGAGTTTATCGGCCCCCAAATAGACGGTACTCTGAAACCCTGGCATTTGTTTACTGTAGTGGTCAAAACAAACTTACAGTAGCTTTTATTTTATCGTCGGAAATAGTTCTATTATCTTTTCAAAAGTATCCTTTAATTCGTTATCAAACAATAAATAACTACCGAGATTAGTAGAAGAAACCCATTTATACGATCTCACTTCCTCTTCTTGAAGATGTATCTCATCATCAGTCCCCAAAAATAAGAAACCTAAGAAATATCTTTCTGACCCCTCATACTCTATGCCATTGCGGATCATCTTTTTTTTTTGAATATACGTTTTATAGAAATGTCACTTTTGCCCACATATTCAAGAGAACTTTTTCCTATGCCAAGTTCCTCATGTATTTCTCTATACACAGCTTCTTCAAGAGTCTCTCCTTCTTCAACACCTCCCCCAGGAATAGTAAAAAACTTATTTTCAAAAGATTGTAGATTAACCAAAAGAAACTCTTGATTGTTATTGCATAGTAATGCGGATACTCCTTTTCGGTACATAGAGGATGAGGTATAGATAGTAGTATCAGTACATAGTACCATGCGAAGATTTATCAAAAAAACTATCCTTTTTGGGGATAGTTTATAGTAGCCTTAAGAGCTTTTTTACGCGATACAGTGCGGCATCAATATACTCTTGATAATTGGCCAAATAGGAGATTTTGCCTTCCTCGATAAGATAGAGGTCGTTTACTATTTTTTTCTCAAGCAATGAGCGATCGTGAGTCACAAGAATAATTGTGCCTTCATATGATTCGAGCATCACAGTCAACGCTTCCATTGCCTCAATATCCAAATGATTGGTTGGCTCATCAAGCAATAACGTGTTAACTTTTAATCCAGAAAACAAGGCAAATAAAAGTCTTGCCCTTTCGCCTGGACTAATCACTCCGATTTTTTTATTCCCCGCTTCTGCATTAAATCCGTGTTTGACCAATAATGAATATAATTCTTTATCTGGTTTTTCAAAGGCCGAGCGTAAAAATTCTATAATGGTTTTTTCATCCGGCAATATTTCATGCTGCTGGGTTAAATTTCCAATAATTATTTTACTGTCGGTATGAATCACTCCTGATAGAACTAGTGATTTATTTGTTAAGGAATTTAAGAGCGTTGATTTTCCCGATCCATTGGCTCCAATAAATGCTATTTTTGCACCGAAAGGAAGCGTAAGATTAACTGGACCAACCTTAAATGTTGGATACCCGGCTATTAGATCGACACATTGGATACTGGACCCTTTTACGTCAGGACTAATGATAATCTGCAGCTCTTTCTTCTCAATCGGCTTCTCTTTTATTTCCATTTGCTCAATTTGCTTTTCAAGATTCTTGGCCTGCTTTCCCGATCTTCCTGCGCGATCCCTTTTAAATCCGCGAGCAAATTTATCATTGTCAGAACCTTTAAAGTTTGACCCTTTTTGAGTTTTTGCTTTTAAATCAGAAGCTCGTTCCAGTAAGCGATCTTTTTCTTGGGTAAATTCCTGATATTCTTGATTTTTTCTATTCAAATCCTTATGGAGTCGATCAAGATAATCACTAAATTTTCCGCGAGTAATATCCAGGGTGTGGTGCTGAGAATCAATGTAAGCAACTTTATTAATAATCGCATCAAGAAACTTCACATCATGAGAAACCATAACCACGGTAGCTAGTTGTCTTTTGAGATATTCCTCAAGCCAAATAATAGAAGGAAGGTCAAGGTTATTGGTCGGTTCGTCCAACAACACAACATCTGGTTTTTTCAAAAGTATTCCGATTAAAAAAACCTTTGCTTTTTGTCCGACACTTAATGTTGGCAGGTCTTTCTCGAGAAATGATGCATCAAGATCAAATCCTTCAAGCATGATTACTACAGTGTGATCAAATGAATAACCACCTTTTGCATTAAACTCATTTAATGCATTGCTGTAAATCAGTCCTTCCGCTTCATTGGTTGATTCATTTTTTTCATATGCCTTTATCACGCTTTCTATAAGAGAAAGCCCTGAGTATTCCCATAAAAAACTTTTTACAGAAATACTTGGTAAATATTTGAAATCTTGAGGAAGGTATCCTATCACCAAGTCATCTTGATATACTACCTCACCCTGGTCACAAAATTGCTCACCGGTCATTATTTTTAATAATGTTGATTTTCCTACACCGTTTGGTCCAACAATCGCCACCTTATCTCCTTTCTGTATCGAAAAAGAGATACCGGAGAGGATTTCCTTGCCATTGTATTCTTTTGATACTGCTTTTACTTCTATCATGTCTTTCTAATTTTATATGAACAATAACGTCTCTCCGGGCTCCGGGTTGACGAGCAGAAACTCTTGATTGTTATTGCATAGTAATGCGGATACTCCTTTTCGGTACATAGAGGATATAGTAACACAAAAGAAATAACTGTATTCCTATACTAATAGATTTATATTGAAGAAGATATTTCTATTGTAAATATACTACGGTATGATAGTATGCATTTATATATGAAAACTTTTCCTCAGGCAGTTACTCATAACGGGCAACGGTGCGATGTGGTTCATGTGGATACCGATTCTTTTGCCGACCTTGACGATACTCTCATCGAAAAAGCCCATGCAGTGTGCATGCATGAAAATAAATTACTTTTAGTAAGTCACCCAGAATGGAACATATGGAGTATTCCCGGGGGTACCCGCGAATCAGGGGAAACCATCGATGAAACTCTGAGGAGAGAAATCCAAGAAGAAACGAATTGTTCAGTCATTTCTTCTGTTCCGATAAGTTACGAAAAAATAATTGATAACGAGGGTAACTTTCATTATCGAGTGCAGTATTTTTGTCAGGTTGTTCCTATGGGAGCTTTTGAATCTGATGTTGCGGGCAATATCAATAAAATTGATTGGGTTGATCCTTTTAAGTTTGAAGAATACATTGAAAAAAAAGAATTTAAAAAAGCTACTCTTCAAAGAGTCATCGATAACTTGAGTTATTATGCAAATCTCTAAAATTGAAGAAAGTATTATAAAAATAATTGTAGATGATACGGACTATAATTTGGACGAATACTATGATAATCTTGTCTACCTTGAAAAACAAAAGATATTAACATTTGGTGATACAAATTTCAGAATTCTGGAAAATTTTTTTAAAAAAAATGATTTTGCCACTGCATCTTTAGATTTATGCTTAGCTGATGATGAGTATTCATAGCTAAATAATAACATATAGTAAAATAAGATCTTTACCAGCTCGGCGCCTTTATGCTCTGCGTAAGAAATTTTGGAACGAAAAAAGCCATCCGAAATAAATTCGAATGGCTTTTGAGTTGATTACCGGCAATATGCTATTAGTGGCTATACGTTACCCTTTCGTAAGTGTATGTAGTAAAACTTCCATCAGGATTACTATAGAAGTAATTACCTTGCGGGTATAATATCACGAGCGTGCCTTCAGTAATAGTAACTCCCACCGACAAAGTATATGAGCTGTTGGTAGCAGTGATAACTAAGGTGGTTTCATTGTTAGTCAACTCCCATATACCATTTGATTGTCCAGAAACCCATGTTCCCTTATCATCTGCTGATGATAAGAACTTAATTGAATTATTTTCATTAAGTGGCTTAACCGCCAGTGTTGCCACTGAATTACCGAATTCCATTAAACTTTCACTCCAATAGAACCCAGTTAACAGTTGTGTTTTTGTTTTTGGCGGTATTGGATTATCGTGTTTACCACTTCCTCCGCAACTTACCAGTACTAATATAAACAATGCAATAACCACCGAGACTATCCCTTTGGTTACGTGGTTGATTTTTAAGTTCATTTATTTATTTTTTTAAAAAATAGCAGAAAGCCTCTATTTTGTCAAGGCGTTGGTAGCTGTAAATCTAATGTTTTCGAAAAAGAATAAAAGAACCGGTCAGGGCAGTTATAGTTTATTTAAGGAAGAAACAAAAAAGCCATCCGAAATTCGAATGGCTTTTGAATACCTTTAGTTTACCGCGTGTACACGCAAACAACTTTATTAAAGGTGTTTAAATGATCATTAAACTCCAGCTCCATATTGTGGGCATCGAGTTTAGTAATTGTCACATGCAATATATCATTGCCTGTTGCTCCAAACTGTACTGCTAAGATATTGCCGGTAAGTGTCCATGACATATCAGTGCCAAAGTCACTTTCAGCTGCTGTGCCGTCAGCATTGAATATCGCATCAACCAGATAAAACGGGTCATAATCAGGATTAGTGTATGTGGTGGTTTTTACCGTTCCTGCGTTATCTGTGGTCGTCACCGTAATGACTGACCACTTGTTTTGCCCTGGTTGAGTGATCAGGGTGGCTTTATCCGCCAAAAAGGGTGGCGGGGTTGGTTTAGGATCGTGTTTTTTTGAGCATGAATATAATGTTATTATGCTCATCATTACCATCGCAAGAGCTACTCTCGCAATAGATATTGCTGGGTTTCTTTTCATTTTCTTTTCAAATTTAACTAAATCATAGCAGAAAGCTCCCATTTTGTCAATGGGAGCTTTCTGTGTATAACTATCTTGATTTTATTTAGTAAATACGGACTTTAATAGTTAGTTTCAATGATTTTAAATTCTGTACTACCTGCATCTATTGAATAATAGAAGTTGGTAAAATCGACAGGACCTCTTTCAGAAGATCCGTAAATAAGTGCATACACGTATACATGGTCTCCTGTTAATAATGAGATGGTTTTTTGGAAGTTTAAGGTATAGGGAACGTAATCATAACTACTTCCATTAGTATTAAACCTATTCCCATCATTGACAGTAGTATCCCCCGCAACCGGATATTCTTCATGCATAAGTATTGAGCTATTATTATCCATTTCTATCCATTGACCAGGCCAGTCGCTGTTGGGAAAATTACTATTACTACAATCAGAATGACATATTCTCAAATAAAAATCTGCTCCGATATTATTCGTGGCGGGGTAATATTTCCCTTTTATTCCTATATTTCCTGTAGATTTAATACTGAAGCTATAGGTACCAGCTTGAGCACCATTAATTAATTGTGCTCCCGAATCACTAAAGCTTGTTGGTATCACACCTGGAATTTCGTTATGTAGCCACTCAGTGCAACCAATAGTAGGGCCGCAACCGTTATAAAAACCTATCGAATCCACTAAGGGTAGATACGTATTTCCCGGTGGTGTTGCAACATGATCTTGTATATTACCTCCAGAAACATTTCCATACAGTAACGGGTAGGAATCAAATTTCTGATAAGGAATTTCTGCCAAAAATTCTTTAGGGTTTTGTGTACACGTTCCATCCGGGTTTTGGGTATAGTTTGGTGGTACTGTTGTATAAGGACCGCCAGAAAGATTGCTACAGACATAAGTAATATCACACAATGTCACATAGCCATTCTGGTCGGAACAAATAGGAAGATTGCCGCCAGAGTTTGCTAGCACGCCGCTTTGCAGCAAGGTATTGGCGCTGAGGCCGCCGCTCATGGCAATGGAGACGGGTTGCGGATTGCCGGTAGGGTCGATGCCACCGAAACGCACCGTGGAGTTTGTAGCCATGCTGCCAGTACCCGCTCCGACTATGCCGTTCAAAAATACTGTGCCGTCAAATTCAGCGTTTAATTCAACCACGAAAGTCTTGAGCAGTGAAAGACCGCCGCAATTAGATACAGCACAGCCGCCTTTTGGCTTTATTTGGTCAAGCGTGCTGACATTGAGCGGCAAGGCCGGGGTATTACATTGCGGAGGCGTAGCTGTACCGGTAGTACTGGTACAGCCTGAGGCCGGAGTAGTGGGATCGCTGTACGCATTACCGTTGCCAGCCCAATATGTCGCGTGCACGTAACTTAGAGAAATAGCAAATACCATGCCGAAAGCGATGAGTTTGAGGTTGTTGAGAAGTGTTTTTTTCATAAAAATATTAATGACATTGTATTGACGGATCAACACTGACTGAATAGCCTTGATAAGGCGTTGCTTGATACGTAGGATCACTGGTTTCATAGGTACATTGATTGGTCGCCGGAGGCACTTGAGTGGCCGGAGCGCTCAAAACCGCATAGCTGCCGTTCGCTATCGGGGTCTGGGCGCAGTTTTGACCAGCATTAATGGTCAGGTTACCATAATTAGTAGTATTGTTACTCGGATCAGTATAGCGAATAGTGAAAGGAATCTGCAATTGCGCCGGACTGCTGACACAGACAGATAGGATATATTTTTGCCCTCCCGGCGTATACGCATAGTCCGGCATAGGGTATACCAATGTCTGCGCCGGCACCGTATACACCTGTTTTTGGGCCGTAGCCGCTCCACATAATGAAATGGTGCCGTCGGTGGCAGCGCAAACGCTGGTGGAACTGCTATTGGCTAACTGCGCACTGGTCAATGTGCCGGTCGCATTAACATCCCCTTTGACGGTGCCGTTGACTATGTGCGCAGTATCCCCGAAACTAACTTTTGAATCCGCTGTTGAACCGTTACCACCGCGGATCATGCCGTTAAAAAATACCTGTTGTTCAAATTCCGCATTTTGCGCCACCGCCAATGTGCCCACTGACAATCCGCCAGCTTTGATTTGATCGGGGCCGACATGTAACGGTGCCGCAATGTTGTTGGCCGGTGCCGAACCGGTCGGTCCTGCCCAAGTATCGGCAGAGGCATTGAGCGCCAGCGCGACGACTAGGCCGAGTAGGATGAATGTGAGATTGGGGAGGATGTTTTTTTTCATATGATTATTGATAGGTTATAGTCTTGTTGTCGACAGTGGTGGGATTGACGGACGTGACGGTCAGATAAGTGTTGGTTGAATTACAGCCCGAAGCTAAAGTTAATGTGCCTCCGCTGACCGATGACGAGTCAGTCGAGCCGGCATAGACCGTCACCGTGCCGAGTGAGGTTGGAGTAGAAGTGTAATGACAGACGCCGGAAGTCACAGCGTGCGCCGTGTAGAAATTACTCCAGAAAGCAAGTGGCGTGCTTGTAGCGGAAATAGACACTTGCACGTCTTTACTGACTGATTGAGAAAGCTTGGCCACTACGAATTGCCCGGCACTGAATGTTTCATATTGCGCGCTGGCATTGACTGTTTGCGGTTGAGAATAAACTGGCGGAGTGGTGCCGCAAATATACAATACGCCGGCCGGATTGGCACACAGAGGTTTCTTGCCGCCACCGGTTTTCAAGGTGTTAGACTGATACGTACCATTGATAGACACTCCGCCGGTAAATGCCACATCGACTTTGTTTGAAGGGCCACCAAATGTCACCGGCATAACCGTGGTCGAAGCGGCACTGCCTCCTCTTAACAGACCATTGAAAAGCGTGTTCTGCATAAACAATGCATTGCCTTGGTCTTGGAATGTGCCGACCGTTAGACCACCCGCTTTTGTCTGGTCAACAGAACTGGTATCCAACGGTCCGTACGTATTGGCAGTACCCGCCGTTCCCATAGGCGCACTGTAGGCATGGACCAGTGTGGCGATAAAAACCAGTGCCAGTGAACAGATCAGAATTTGTATAAGCTGCTTTTTCATATTATTTGTTGATTTGATTAAGCATATCGAGCTGCTGCTGACGAGTCAGGGTCACTTTTTTAGAACTTTTTTCCAATGCGTTCATGGTAGCACTTTTTTGCGCCATCGTGCTCTTATCGGGAGCCGACTGTGCACGTAAATCCTCCAATGTCTGCGCCGGCGTGGCGACGACTTTGGCCGGATGATGATATTTCTTCCATATGAAATAGCCGACTGCGGCCAGAACAATGACCAGTACTGCCGCACCGGCAATCATTATGGTCTTTTTCTTATTGTGATGAAGAAGCGTGATCGGTGACCGAGTGTCGTGCGTCACCACATGCGTCGGCATGCTGTCGACGAGCGGAGGGTTGTTGTGTGTCATTTGGTCATCCATGATACTAGTATACTAAAATTCTTTAAATACCGGCTTTACTTTCACCGTCGAGTTGGCGGTGACTTGGGCCGTGCGAGTAATGCCGTTGCCGATTCCTTGGATGGTGATCGGTGAATAGCTGGCGGATTTCTTCAAGTCGACAGTATTAACCGTGATGGTAAATGTGGTGGCAGTATAAGTAGCACCGTTCGGTGTAACCGGATTTTGAGAGAAACTAAAGACAGTACTTGCCGGCATGGCATTAGTACCTGTGGTTGGATAAGAACTGACTGACAATGCGACCGGTGACACAAAGCCTTGTTGCGGAGTAATAGTAATATTGTACGTTGCGGTCATGGTCTTGCCATCACCACCCGGTGGCACACTGAACGTAGGTGAGATTGCCGTAGCGCCCAATGAATAATCCTGCGCGCAAGCAGTAACGACTGTTTGCAAGGTGGGCTTTGAACCATCGGTACACTGCAGCGTGTAGGTGGCGGACGATCCATTAATAGGGAGATTGATAGCGGCAAAGTAAAATCCGTCGCCGTTGCTGTCCGGTGGAGCGCCATAGGCTTTGGAACTGCC
Organism: Candidatus Nomurabacteria bacterium; assembly: GCA_043758875.1. Classification (GTDB taxonomy): domain Bacteria; phylum Patescibacteriota; class Minisyncoccia; order Phycocordibacterales; family UBA9973; genus UBA4124. The sequence goes on from JAYVMR010000002.1 coordinate 8,707, forward strand.
ATCGACATACACTGTTGCTCCGCCTTGTTTGGTGATAGAACAGCTATTGGCATCAGTGTCCCAGGCCAGTTGGGGAATATTGTTCGATGAACAACTGCCTTGGCCACCATTTTGAGCACCTTGAGCAATAAAATAAGTGACATAGACTATAGTACTTGCGGTGGCATTTTGAGAACCGTGAGTACAAGTGACGGTATAAACAGTAGTTTGATTGGGGGAAACAGAAACAGTACCGGTCCAGGCATTATTACTGCCTTGATTCATGACCAAGCCGGCAACATTGGCGATACTACAGGCTCCTGAGCCGTCAATGGTAGTCGCGGTTACTGTTAAGGTAGCACTGGCGCCGCTGGTGATGCGAGTAGGGCTCGGCACTATTTTGACAGTCGGACCATTATACACAGCAGTAGTAATGCCCTTGATCCAGCCGATGACTTCGGAACCCCAGGCATAGCCAGTCAATGTACGATCGGTATTGATGACCAAACCCCATGAACCATTTGAGCCGCCAGCCGTAACGCTGTCGAGCGCGATATAGCCGTCCCAACCGCCCAAATAACCATTATCTAAAAGAGTTCCGCTACAACCACTGGCATAGACAGAACAAGCGCGCGCCCAGCCATGAACTGTCGCGCCACTGTTACCAGTCCAGGTGGCATACGCGCCGGGCGTACAGCCTGACGTCGGACAGCCGCTACTATTAAATGTGATCCAGCCGATATTCGGTGACCAAGCATAGCCCGTGATAGTGCCGGGAGCGACAGGCATGACATTGATGCCATAGCTGGCGGCAGGAGTACAGGTCGTATCGTTGGCGACATTGTCACAGTCGTTGAGTTTGATCCAACCGATATTTGAAGACCAAGCATAACCGTAGCCATTACTGCCAGTGTCGGCACGGATGACTTTGACACAAAAGAACACTGCCATAATTGCAACAACACTGAACAACACCGACAGTTTTAATTTAGAAGGATTCATTTACCCGTACAGTATACGGCAGTAGTGCATCGATATGCAATATATATCTTTACAAACTGGGGAAAAACATGCTATATAGAGTATATGAATGTCCCGACCGAACGTCGGGACATTGTGCGATTAAAAAGAATAACAAAAAAATATATGTTGGACATCAAAGCGTTAAAATTAGCATTGGAACAATTGGAAAGCGAGCGTCGCGTCAGTCGCGACCGTCTGGTAGACGCCATTGAGCAATCATTGGCCGCCGCCTATAAGAAAGAATATGGTAAGAAAGGCCAGGTCATCCGTGCTCATATCGATCTCGATGCCGGCACGTTCAGCTTCGAGCAGATCAAGACCGTCGTTGACGACAGTGTGGTGCGTTTCGAGGAAGAACCGGCCTCAGAAGAGGACGAGCGTGAGCATTTCAATGAAGAAAAGCACTTGCTGCTTGAAGACGCGCGCATCATGAAGAGTGACGCGCACGTCGGTGACGAGCTGGTGTTCAATCTCGAGCAGAAGGATGACTTCGGACGCATTGCCGCACAAACCGCCAAGCAAGTCATCATGCAGCGCATTCGCGAAGCGGAACGCGTGTCTATCATGGATGAATTCGGCAACAAGGAAGGCGATATCGTTTCTGGTTACGTGCAAAAGATCGATCGCGGCACTGTCTTCATCGATTTCAATCGCGCCACCGGCGTATTACCGCCAAACGAGCAAATCCCCGGCGAACACTATGTTCGCGGCGCTCGCCTGCGCGCCTACCTGTATCATGTCGAAGAATCTCCGCGCGGCGTGACCTTGCGCCTATCTCGCACCCATCCCAAATTCTTGGAAAAATTGTTCGCATTCGAATCACCGGAGATCGCTTCCGGTGTGGTGCAAATAAAAGCTATCGCGCGGGAACCGGGGTCACGTTCCAAGATCGCGGTCTGGACCGAAGATCACAATATTGATCCGGTCGGCTCATGTGTCGGCCAAAAGGGCGTGCGTGTCAGCACCGTCATGAACGAATTGGGCGGCGAAAAGATCGATATCATCGAATGGTCGCCGGAACAGGAAGAATTTGTGCGCAAGTCACTGTCTCCGGCCAAAGTCTTGGACTTGGAACTCAATGAGGAAGACCACAAGGCCACCATCGAAGTCACCCCCGACCAGCTGTCATTGGCCATCGGCAAGGGCGGACAAAATGTTCGTCTGGCCGCGAAACTGACCGGCTGGAAGATCGACATCAAAGGCACCGAGGCCGAGCTTGAAACCGTGACCGAAAACACCGAAGGTGATGACTTCATGCCGTTGACGGCGTTGGCACCAGAACCTGTTGAAGAAGTCGCGGTGATTGAAGCTGCAGAGTAGTTTCCGCTGTCACCCGTGAGGCGTACTACGGTATCGTGGATCCTCTACTGGTGTTACAACGGTAGAGTAAGTACGGGCAATATCTGTTTCTTACGAGAAACAACACCGCGCAATACTTCGATATCCCCCGTTACGGTCACGCCGAATGATGCGGAGATAATGTCTTTGGTTAACTGATTGTAGGTTAAAGCAATAGCTTCTTCATTAAGAATATCGACAATAAAAAATAGTACGTCATCAATATCCTTCTCTTCATCGAGGAGGATTTTGATTGCGTTCACGATTCCCTCCTTGCGATCCAAAATACTGTTAGGAAGAGTGGTTTCTACAACAGAAATACGGAGGTTCTTGTCGCCAACGGCATACTTCTTACTATCGATATGGATCAAGCCGGTGTCGGTAAAATCTGAAACATCTGATTTGGCAGCAAAAAGTTCATCGGCATAGGCCGTAGCATCCAATGTTAACGTTTCAGCCAGACGCTCGGCAACATCTTTGTCATGTGGAGTAGTGGTGGGCGATCTGAATCCCAACGTATCGGAAAGAATGCATGACAATAAAATACCGGCCATATCATTGGGCAACGTAGTACCGTGCTCACCTAACAGGTCGTAGATAACGGTGGCAGTAGAAGCCAATGGTCTCATTGTTATTTCAAGCGGACCTTTGGTGGTCAGGCCGCCCGTCAGTTTATGGTGATCGATAATCTGAATGATCGTGGCGTCGTTGATATTTGAAAATAATTCCTGCGGATTGTTGGTATCGACAATCACGACCTCATCATCGGCAACAATTGATTCAAGCAATGCCGGTTCGGCGATATTCCAGCGTCGTAACACAAAAGCAGTTTCCTTATTGAGAGAGCCGAGCACATACGGCGTGGCTTGGTGAGAAGTATGCGTAGTGAGATACCATGCCCATACAATGGCACAACCCGTGGTATCGGTATCAGGAGAAAGATGTCCAAAAACTTTAATCATAGTAAGGCCAGTATAGCAGAAATTAAAAAATCCTGAGAAGCTCAACTTCTCAGGATTTTTTAATTAATTGAAGTCTTTTCGTCCGCCTTCTTCAGGAGCATGTATGTTGTCTATCTGTTCTTTCCATTTCTCGAGAGTGATATAGGTCCCGTCATAATCGTTGGTGTAATATATTTCTCCCGCGCCGAGATAGATTGCCCTTGCTGACGGTACGCTGAACTCCGCTCTTTTCGCTGCAGCTTTTTCTCCTTCAACGATTATTGTTGATTTCGGCGCTTCCGGTGTCGTTGGAAACTCCATTCTCATTTGTTCATTCATATACTCTATATTGTAAAGCGTGGGCCGTATAAGGTCAAATGGATGAAAAACGTTTTATTTTAGCGTGATATAATTTCATCATGAAAGATCAAAATGAAACAGCTGTACTAACCGAACTGGCACGCAGTACTATTGAACAGCTTGCGAACATGCCGCAGCCGATCGTGCGCGTGTGCGGTCCTTTGACGACGGGCGGCCTCGGCTATGAAGAGAACGCTCGCCGACTGGCTCGAGCCGAAGCAGTACTCACCGAAAAAGGATACACCGTATTTCGGTTTGGCGATGCGGAAGCCAGCATTCAAGGCAAAGCGTTCTCTCATGAAGTGATCATGACCGTCTTTCACGAACCAATCTTGGTATCCGGCCTTATCGCCGAAGCATTCTTTCTGCCGCACTGGAATGAATCAAAAGGTGCCACTATCGAACGGGATTTGTGCGCCACATATTCCATCACCATCGCGGAATTTCCGGAAGAGTGGTTCTCGTGAGCCTCATCAGGGTATAGAAAACTATGCGCTAAAAAAATTTAGTCAGATAGAGTGTGATCACCGACACGAGGGTGGTGAGGGTAACGCCCCAGGCCATATCAATGATACTGATGGTGATCGGCCAGTTTTTTAAGATCGCCAAATTAGTCAGGTCGTACCCGCCGTAAATGACCAGGCCGAGCAATGCTCCGTGAAATACTACCTGCCCCGTCGTCCAGCCACTTTTCAACGCCGGATCGATAATGAATACGGTGATAGCGGCGGCAAAAATGACATAAAAGACTATTGCCGGAAAAATATGTGCTTGCTTCAGCATCAAATCCCCGATGTATTGCTGATACAGTGATTTGGAAATCACTCCCAGCCACACTCCGTCAATAAGTACCGCGCTGAACATCGCGATGATGTATGATGTGATCATAGCGAGAAGTATACGGTATTTATTACTGTCTTGCACTAAGTCATTTAAAAAAAACAAGCTCCCTTATGGGAGCTTGTTTATACAAAGAATCCGTCTCTCGCCCGCAACTTATCGGTTTCGTTCTCGGCTTGGTATCCTTAGTACTTATTTTTTGGGAGTAAAATAAAAAAAGCCATTTGTATTAATGGCTTTTTTATTACCTGGTTTTAAATTCAAGATTTACATTGCTATATAAATCTTTCCACCAATCAGAAGGTGTCGTGTCGTAAATTGACCGGCCTAAATTTTTCGCTGATTCAAGCTGTAACTTTTCCACCTGAGCATACGGTCTTTCTGTGGTTCGACCATCGAGCCAGGCTTGGGCCTCTTTGTTTCCTTGCCATGCGTATTCTTTTAATAAAAGAAGTTGGTCGAGTGTATCAGCATCTTTGGCAATCATCGATTCCTTTGATTCTCTGATTTCATATTCTTCTATTACCGCACGCAGAGTTTCTGAACCATACAGTTCAAACTGACGGGCGATGATGGACTTGCCGTTAATGGCAACATTCTTTTTATGCACCCAGTTATGATCATGCGACCTCGTTTCAGGCCAATCGTGAGTAACGCACATCAGTGCTACTTTTCCCACATCTGCTTTTTCAATTTCAGCTAAAAACATGCCTATGACGATAACGCGGTAGGAATGACTGGCTATATTGTCAGTTAAGTCATTGGTGAGTAACAACTGACCGTGGGCGCGATTGATCTTTCGCAGGGTACCGACTTCAAATAAAAAATTGGCTAATTTTTTCATGATAAAATTTTGATGAACAACTTTCCCTACCCTACTCTTTTGAAAACAAAAGTGCAAGGAAAGCCTTTCTATTTTCGTATTTTATTGTATACTGACCGTATATATTGTATGAAAAAGCTTTTTAGCCTGATTGTAATAGCAGGATTTCTCTTCCCGGCGTTGGGGCATGCTGCCACTTCAAGTACTTCCACATCTCCAGTAAGCGTAGCCGCTACCACCGATATCACCAGTCCGACCTTGCAGGGAAAGACCTTGGCCGCTAAAAAGAAAGCGGTGGAAGATGCACTGAACAATATATATAGTCAATTAAGTGATCTTTCTGATCAAACACAGACTGTGGTCAACCAATTAAACGCCAACGGTATCACTACTGCCGATACTCAAGCCAATCTACTGGCCGCAAATGCCAGTCTAGCCAAAGCCAAATCCGACATTGCCACCTTTGCCACTATCGGCACTCCTTCCGGCAAAGCCGCCGGCATATTCGCAGCCGATATGATGAAATACACCGCCGCTACCGCTGAAACCAGTCTGCATGAAACCAAAACCCAACTGATAGAGACATTGACCAGTCTCGAAGCTGTGCTGCCTAGCCTGAATGCGCAATAGGTGTTAGACTCTGCTCGATATGAATAAAACACACACCGCTACCGTCAAATCATTGCCGGATTCAAAAGTTGAAATTACCGGCGAAGTGATGTGGGAAACAGTCGCACACTACGAGAAGAAAGCTTTTGATCACATGGCCGGGCATTTGAATATTGATGGCTTCCGCAAGGGACACATCCCGGAACAGGTCGCCAAGTCGCACATTCCCGATGCATTGCTCGTCAATGACATGGCGGAAATGGCATTGCAAGAGGTATATCCTGACATCATCAAGGAGACCGAGCTCGATATCATCGGACGCCCGGAATTGGCCATCACTAAAATCGCTCGTGACAATCCGGTCGGCTTCACTATCACTGCCACCGTCTTGCCGACTATCGAATTGCCTGATTATAAAAAGATCGCTAGTACTATAAAAGAAGAACCGGCTGAAGAGGTCAGTGCGGAAGCGATCGATAAGGTTGTTGAAGAATTGCGACAGTTGCGCGCCTACGGCCATGTGCACGGACCGGACCAGACTCATGACCATGCCGAGCCGTTGCCGGAAGTCGATGATGAGTTCGCCAAATCATTCGGACAATTTGAAAACGTGACGTCGATGCGCGAGAAGATCAAGGAAAATCTGACACAGGAAAAAGCTCAAGACGCCAAGGACAAGCGCCGCATCGCCATCATGGAAGCGATCGTTGAGAAGACCGACTTCCCTATTCCGAGCATCGTCTTGCAGTCCGAACAGGAAAAAATGCTGGCGCAGATCGAGGGCGATGTCACGCGCGCCGGCTTCACGCTCGATGATTATTTGAAGCAAGCCAACAAGACCAAAGAAGGTTTGATGAATGAATACAAACCAGAAGCAGAAAAGCGCGCTCGCGTGCAACTGGTCTTGAATGCGATCTCTCGCAAGGAAAATATCGTGCCTGCTGATACAGAGGTAGAAGTAGAAACTGAACGCTTGATGGCCATGTATCCCGGCGCCGACAAGATGCGCACCGCCGCCTACGTCGACATGATGCTGACCAATGAAAAGACGCTGGCACTGTTGGAAGAGAAAGAATAAGCGGAAATAAAAAGGAGGTCGGACCTCCTAAGGTTAAACCTTCGGAGGTTAAACCTTAGGCATGCACCTCGACGGGCTCGGGGCAAAAATGCGACACCGTAGGTGTCGCATTTTTGCTTTTTCCTGAAAAAACGGTATAGTTTGGATAACGGATTGGCAGTCACGGATGAACCGCATTATTGGAACCCTTAATTTTTGAAACACTATGTTAATTCCCACTGTTATTGAAAAAACCCCGCAAGGCGAACGGGCATACGACATTTATTCTCGCTTATTGAAAGATCGCATTATATTTCTCGCAGGTGGTATTGATGATGATGTTGCAAACATCGTCATCGCTCAGCTACTCTTTTTAGCAAATGAAGATTCGAAGAAAGATATTTATTTATATATAAATTCCCCGGGCGGCTCTGTCACGGCCGGTTTAGCGATTTTGGATACTATGCAATTTATCAAGCCAGACGTTTCTACTATCTGTGTCGGCTTGGCGGCATCCATGGGGTCACACATTTTGGCGGCTGGCGCGAAAGGTAAGCGCTTCTCATTACCGAACGCAGAAATAATGATCCACCAGCCTCATGGCGGGGCTCAAGGGCAAATCAGCGATATCGAGATTACCGCTAAGCAAGCTATAAAAATACGTCATCGCCTTAATGAAATTTTTTCTAAGAATACCGGACAAAAAATTGCTCAAGTTGAAAAAGACATGGATCGTGATTTTTATATGGATTCTGCCGAGGCAAAAAAATACGGCATCATTGACGATGTCATTACCAAATCCGTAGCAGTCAAATAACATGCATACCGCCATATTACTGATTGCCACATTGCTGTTGGGAGCGGTACTGGGCTATATCACTCGCATGATCGTTTTGCTGTTGCAAAAAAATAGCTTGGAACTTTCCATTAGCGAACGATTGCTGGCGGCGCGCGAACAAGCCCAGGCCTTGATCGACGAAGCGCGTACCAAGGCCAATGAATTACAAGAGCGTCTGGTGCGACGAGAAACGTTACTCGATACCCGTCAACAGGAAATCGACGAGCGCAGTGTTTGGCTGGAAGAAAAGAAATTACAGATGACTGAAGAACTCGAAGCGGTGGGAAAACTGCAAATCGAAGGCGAAGCGGCATTAGCGGAACTGGCCGGTCTGGATAAGGCCCAGGCGCGCGAACTGTTGCTTGAAGATATCGCCGAAGAATATCACGAGGATTTGGAAGTGCGTTCCCGCAAGCTCGACACGCAATTGCGCGACACATTGAACGACCGGGCCAAGAATATCTTGGTCATGGCCATCCAACGATTGTCAGTGCCGACCTCCAATGAATTGATGACCAGTACCGTACCGATCTCTAATGAAGATATCAAGGGTAAGATCATCGGCAAGGAAGGGCGCAACATCCGCACCTTCGAACGATTCAGCGGTGTCGAACTGCTGGTCGATGAAACGCCTGGCGCGATCGTCGTGTCATGTTTCGATCCGGTGCGACGCGCCATTGCGGTCACCGCCTTGCAAACACTGGTGGAAGACGGACGTATTCAGCCGGCCCGCATCGAAGAAGAGATAGTGATAGCCAAAGAGAAGATCCATGAAACGATCAAGGAGAAAGGTGCGGCTGCGGTATACGAGTGCGGCATCTACAACTTCGATCCGCGCTTGGTGGCGATCTTGGGACGACTGCATTTCCGTACCAGTTACGGACAGAATGTCTTGCAGCACTCCATCGAGATGGCGCACTTGGCGGAAATGATCGCGGCCGAAGTCGGCGCCGATCCGTATATCGCCAAAGCCGGCGCGTTGGTGCATGACTTGGGCAAGGCATTGGATCACGAATTCGAAGGCACGCACGTCGAGATCGGCATCAAGGTCTTGCGACGTTTCAATACCGACGAGCGCATCATCACCGCCATGAAGAGCCATCACGATGACGTGCCGCACGAGACATTGGAAGCGATCATCGTGCAGACTGCCGACATGATCTCCGGTGCGCGTCCCGGTGCGCGTCGCGACACCGCCGAACTCTATCTCAAACGATTGGCCGACCTCGAAGGATTGGCATCACGATTCGAAGGCGTGGAAAAAGCCTACGCCTTGCAAGCCGGCCGCGAAGTGCGCGTCTTTGTTCATCCCGAAGCGGTGTCGGATTTCGAAGCCAAGAACATGGCTCGCGAGATCGCCCGGCAGATCGAAACCGAATTGCGCTATCCCGGCCAGATCAAAGTCACCATCATCCGCGAAACCCGCATCATCGACTACGCGAGATAAAGAAATAATAAAAAGGGGTCAGACCCCTTTTTATTATTTCTTTATCTTAGTGTATGATTTATATATATATCAGCTAATCAATAACGACCATATGAATATCCCCGATGAAGAACGAAAAGATGACAAAGAACCGATGACCAAAGAAGAAGTTCATGAACACAATCGCGAAGAAGAACGAAAAGCGCATGCTCATGAAAATGAAAATCCCAATCTGAACAAAGGCAGAAACCCCATCCATCACGACCAAGGCGGGAGATAGTGCGCTATACTATAGGCATGCAACCGACTGAGAAATTTAGCACTCCGCAACAGGAAATCGCGTGGCTCGGCGCCGAATCGCAAAAAGCCTACATCTTGCAAGAGAACGGCGAACAGACCATGGAGTCCGCGACGCAGGCCACGATAGAGAAATACGCGCGAAGCGAAGCCAGGGATTTCTTGCATGAAACGGCTCTTTTGCCGCAACATGAAACGGAAAGCTTGGTCTTGAAATTGAAGCCCGAAGCCCATGACCAGAAAATAGAGCAACTCTTTGGCATCATATTGGACAAGGGGGTGAAGAACGCGCTCGATATTGCCGCCAAACTCAATAACCCCCATCTCGAAGACGACTTCCATCGTTTTTTGGTGCAGTACCTCCACACTATCGGCGCCATTCCCGGTTTGAAGCGGGACTCTGCGCTTGAACGCCAGCTCAACCACAACCTCTTTCTCATCACCTTGCCCGTTCTCGCTGCTAATGACAATGGCGATTTCAAACATTTCATCCAAGCCATGAAACAGTTTTACCTCGGTATGTTCAGCACTGTCGACGCGACAGAGAACCAATACTACACGTTGGAGCTGGCAGTGGAGAATGACCGCCGTGATATCGCGCTCTATGCTTCCATTCCTCGCACCCACGAAGAGACGTTTGAAAAGCTTGTCCACGCCTACTATCCCGAAGCATTTATCGAGGAAGCGCTTGATGACTACAACGTCTTTGCCGACAATGGCGTTGCTATCGCCGGTAGCGTGGCCGGTCTCAGCGCGCCGGCTATTTTTCCACTCAACACTGACACCAACTTCGAGCATGATCCCTTCAACGCGCTCATTGCCACACTTTCAAAACTTGATCAGACCAGCGAAGGCGCGGCCATCCAGATCACTATCTCTTCCGACATCGATGTCACCAATGCCGTCTATGGCAATGTCATCGCTGCCGCAGAAAAAGGTACGGATACAGTAAAAGATTTATATAACGATATCACCGGCTCCGTCATACGCGGCGTAGGGAAAGGTCTACTGTCATTTTTTGAAAAAGATAAAACCGCCGAAGAAAAAGAGAAAGATAAAAAAATAGATACTATCGGCATCGAGCTGGCCAAGAAGAAAAACCAAAGCCACAGCCTGACTGCCGGCATTCGTATCATCACCGCCGCACCGACCCTGGCGCGCGCGGAAAGCATTCTTTCCAGCGTCAAAGCATCGTTCAATCAATTCTCATTAGTCGAGTCCAACAGCATCTCCTGGCATGATCAGAACAAGCGCGACATTCACGAACTGGCGCATGATTTCAGTTTCCGCGCATTCAACAAATCGCAACAGCTGCCGTTGACGATTGACGAGCTGGCGACGCTCTTCCACTTCCCGGTCGGTTTGGTTGCCGCGCCGGAATTAAAAGAATCCGCCGCCGCCAATGCACCAGCACCACTATTCAATTCGTCACAAAGCATTGTCTTGGGCAGTAATAATTATCGCGGACAAAACACCGAAGTGCGTTTCGCCAAGGAAGATCGCGTGCGCCATTGTTACGTCATCGGACAGACTGGTACCGGTAAAACCGTCTTCCTGAAAAACATGATCATCCAGGATATTAAGAATGGTGAGGGTGTCTGCTTCATCGATCCGCACGGCAATGACATCCAAGACATCTTGGCAAACATTCCGCCAGAACGCCTCGATGACGTGATCTATTTTGATCCGGCCTATACCGCGCGTCCGATGGGATTGAATCTATTGGAATACGATGAACGCTACCCCGAACAGAAGATTTTTGTCATCAATGAACTGCTCGCCATTTTCAACAAGCTCTTTGACATGAAAGTCGCCGGCGGTCCTGCCTTTGAGCAATACTTCCGCAACTCGGCCGGCTTGGTCATGGAAGACCCTGCATCCGGCTCCACGCTGTTGGAGATCGGCCGTGTGCTTTCCGACAAGGCCTTTCGCGACCTGAAACTATCCCGCTGCAAAAATGCCATCATCAAGCAATTTTGGGAGAATGCCGAGAAGACGACCGGCGAAGCGTCTTTGGCCAACTTCGTGCCGTACATCACTAACAAGTTCGATGTCTTCATTTCCAATGACATCATGCGTCCCATTATTGCGCAACAAGAAAGTGTGCTGAACTTCCGTGACATTATGGATAAGAAAAAAATCCTGTTGGTCAATCTTTCCAAGGGCCGTCTTGGCGATATCAATTCGCACCTCATCGGCTTGTTACTGGTCGGCAAGATCACTATGGCGGCATTGTCTCGCGTCGATATCATCGGTAAGGAACCGGTCAATGATTTCTATTTGTATATCGATGAATTCCAAAATGTCACTACTGACTCGATCAGTACTATTCTGTCCGAGGCCCGCAAATATCGTTTATCGCTGACCGTCGCGCACCAATATATAGAACAGTTGGACGAAGGCATTAAGAATGCGGTCTTTGGCAACGTCGGCTCTATGGTCGTGCATCGTGTCAGTCCGGAAAACGCCGAAGTCTTCGCTAAGCAATTCGCGCCGACCTTTACGCCGGAAGATATTATCAAGCAAAAGAATCTGGATTGCTATATCAAGATGCTGGTTGACGGCGTACCGGTAAAACCGTTCAATTCTCACACGCCTTTTCCCCCAACAGGCAATGCAGAGGTCGCGGAAAAGATAAAAGAACTATCATATTTGAAATACGGACGCCCTCGAGAACAAGTCGAGGAAGAAATCATGGCACGATATAACTAATACTTATTCTTTTATTCCTTGATGATAGACTCTTAAATCATCCTTATCTCTGTATTCGACATTAAATATTGGTTTTTTGTTTTCATTAAACGAAACAGATATTGATTTAACATTGGTTGGTTTTTTTGGAGCCAAGACGTGTGCATCATATATAGCAGACATTTTTTGACCAATACCATTTTCTGCACCTGTAGAGCAGGAGGCCAAAATAATTTCTGGATTTTCTACGAAGTACTGTTTAATTTTTTTCACTCCTTGTCCTTCAAGAATTGTTTTATCAACATGCCCCATAAACGAGGTTGCGAAACCATTTTCAGATCCATGAGCACCTAAAAGAAGATATGATATTTTCTGCTTATCACCATAACGTGCATTAAAAACAGCTAGTCGTTTTATGAGTTCGTAATTTGAATCAAACTCTCCGATTCTTGTCATCATATTTCCTGCACTCGTCTGTTCGGATAATGATGAGATAACATCTCCATTAAGATCAAAAGCTCCATTATGGTCATCATTCGTGTAAAGAATAATTCCGTATGGACCGTCAATGTCTTTTTCATCATATTGTTTTATCAACACTTCCTTGGAATACCGTTTAAATTCTTTAATACCAAATTCATGCAAAAGGGTTTTAGTAATACCAGGACGTTCTCTTTCTATTTCTTCAATTCTTGTCATGTTTTCATCAAAGTTATTAAACGGTGCGTTTTTTTCTCCAATCTGCCATGCCATTTTTATTTCCAGCAATGTAATATCGAAGTTGGCACTAAGATACGAATCCAATTTTGAACAAAGCATATCATCGACTATCGGGGAGTACGTCCGAAGTGCCATATCAACCTGAAACCAATCTTTTTCTTCAAAAAGTATTTCAATTTTTTCTTGCATTACGGAAATAAAAATTTCTTTTTTTTCTCCGCTCATCATTAAATCAATTAAATTTTCATATTTTGACAAGTTAGCCATTTCTAAATTCATGCCTTTTTCAAGCATTAAGTTTATAAAATTATTTTTTACTTGTTCTGTTAAAGAATCAGGGCAATAACGTATTGTTTCATTTAAAACCTTAAATAGTCCGGGATTGTCTTCAATAACAGTAATACCCTTATTTTCAATTATTTCATGTATTGACTCATTTACTGTGCGAGCAACCTCAACAGGAAACCCTTTTGCATCCACAAAAGAATATCTATCAAAACCTGTTTCGATATTCTGAGCAATTAAATATCCTCTTTTTTCATCAAAAAAATCATGTAGATTTCGCAGTATTTCCGATCGTAATTCTTTTACTTGCAAAACAGCTTTAAGATTTTCAAACTTAAATGTTTCTTTTACCTTTTCTTCTTCAATTTTTAATGCTAGTAACTCTTCAGAATTATTTTTTAATTTTTCATGTTCATAATCTTTTTTTACATATAATGCTTTTATATCTCGCAATGGGTCTTTAATAGTTGAATCAATAACATTGAATGTTTCATTTTTCAACTCTCGTTTGATGTTAGTATGTTCTAATTTAACATTATTATATAAGGCATTCTGTCTGCCCAGTGCATCTTCTTTAAGATATTCACGATCTCCTCGACCGAATAAGTCCAATACTTTTGCTTTAAAAGTATTACTTTTCTTTAACACATCATCTCTTTCACTTCGACCTTCTTTAATATATTGAAAAAGTTCTTTTCTTTTTTCATTCTCAATACTAGCAATATCTGATCCTTCATTAGTAACAAGGTTGGGAGTACCGGTCTCTTTAAGGTTTTCCATAGTAGATATAGTATATCAATTCCTCTTGTTTTTTAATATAAATTTTTATTTAATGTTTTATTTGAATAATTAATATAATATATTTCTTATTTGTCAACGTTTGCACGGAAAATAGCTTGCTATATAATGTCTATAAGCTTTAAGCGGTAGCTTACGGCGCACTGATGAATTACTAGACTAGCGCTATAAGGGACTATTCCCACAAGATACTATGAACAAACAAGCACTCGTTGAACTTATCCATGGCAAAGTTGGCGGTACCAAGGTACAAGCCGAAGAAATCGTGGAGAGCATTCTCGCAGAAATTACTAATACACTAAAGAAGGGCGATGAAGTTTCTATTGCCGGACTTGGTATCTTTTCAGTAAAGACTCGTGCGGCTCGTACTGCTCGCAACCCGAAAACTGGTGAACCAGTAAAGGTGCCTGCGACTCGCGTTCCAAAATTCCGTGCTGCAAAGGCATTAAAGGACGCTGTTAAATAATCTCAGAATATCTCGAGAACGAAAAACCGCCCCTACGGGGCGGTTTTTCGTTTAGAGGTGATTTCCCTTGTCCCTATTGACTATATTCGTAATTAGTCTAATATCAATAAAAACCCTATAGCACATGAACAATTCGTTAAACACCTCCCAAAATCAACCTTTGATGCTTATTATTATGGACAGTAGTAATGAAGCTTGTAAAAAATTATTAACCGAAAAAATTGAAACCTTTTTTGTTTCAAACTGTCCGGTTAGTAACCTTGTAGTAGAAATACTGCAAACCACGCTGTCGGCTAAAAACCTTGCTATCGAAATAGCGAATAAAAAGCCGTCAGTAATTTTTTATTTTGAATTACGGGGTTCCATGGTGGAGCTTTATGCTAAAAAACTATCGGATGAGTTAGGAAAAGACTTCGTACCAAGATGTTATAACATCAGACCAAAAGGTGCGACCAAAGTAAGCGCCTCTATCCTCACCAGCCGATCTTTGACTAAGCTTTTAAAGAAAGAATTGCCCAACCTTACCAGACTAATGGAGGCAGCGTAGCAGTCAGCGGCCCGAGTACCACGACATATAGTGGGACTCGGGCTGTTTTTTATTTCCCCTTCAAAATGCTATAGTGGTGGGATATGCAGGAGAAAACAGACTTCTTCCTTTTGACCGCTCACGAGCTGCGCACTTCCCTGTCCGCCATGAAATGGGCGTTTAAGATGCTGACCGATGGAGACTACGGCACATTGAATGCTGAGCAGAAAAACATCATCGAGCAACTGGCACTAGGTAATGAAAAAATGATCGCCACGCTCAACACCACTATGGCCGCATTGAAAAGCGACAATGCTATCGAATACGCTAAGGACCCTTTCGATCTGTCGGCTTGCATTGCCACATTGCTCCAAGGTTTCGCCAGCGAAGCCAAGCAAAAGAATATCACGATTACTTATCATCCGATCACAAACCCGCTCACCATTGTCGGCGACGAGCAGAAGCTGTGCATGGCATTCCATAACATCATCGAGAATGCGCTCAAATACAGTAGCAGGGGTTCTGAGGTGACCATCAACCTTTCTAGTACTGACACTGCTGCCACTCTGACGGTCCAAGATCACGGCATCGGCGTGCCGGCTGACAAGCTGCCGCATTTGTTCGAGAAGTTCTTCCGTGCCGGCAATAGTGCCGAAACAGGCACCGGCCTGGGGCTGTACAGCACCAAGATCATTATCGAACGCCAGGGCGGCACTATCGCCCTGGACAGCCAGGAAGGCCTCGGCACCACGGTGACTATCTCCTTGCCGTTGCAGGGGTAACCTCGTATACTGGTGCTATGAAGAAAATCCTGATTATTGAAGATGATGTATTTCTCAAGAACATCGAGAGCTCCAAATTTACCAAGAGCGGTTTCGAAGTATCGACCGCTATGACCAAAGCCGACATTGACCACAGCCTCGCGACCTCTATCCCCGATGTCATCTTGCTCGACATCATGCTGCCCGACATCGACGGCGAACACGTGCTCAAAAATCTCAAAGCAGACGAAAAAACAAAAAACATTCCCGTCCTCGTCTTCTCCAACCTCTCCAGCGACGGCGACATGAAAAAAATGATGGACGCCGGCGCAGCCGACTTCCTCATCAAATCCAACTACACCCTCGAAGAAATCATCGAAAAAGTGCATGGCTTGATCGGAGCGTAATCGCATCATTATGATACGATTACATTACTTAAATGATACGCTTAAAGATACTCTATAAACGTCCAAAGCCCCCTATAATGAAGGCTTTTTACTATGAAACATCCACGTCGGTCTGACTTGCCTTTCATCCATTAATCTAATATAATCTCATATATCTAATGTATTAGATTCCATATGGGTAACTATAATAAACGAATACAACATATTTCTCAGGACATCTGGTCCTTGATCAACCAAATCGATGAGTTGAAAGGACGTTGGGTCGGAGGGGCGACATTGAACCCCCAAGCATTGGGGCGTTTGAAGCGATCGGTGCTCGTCACTTCGACCGGCGCATCGACGCGCATCGAAGGATCAAAGCTTTCAGACGAGGATATTGAAAAGGTGATGCGCGGACTTTCGATGCAGAAGTTTGCTGATAGAGATATCCAAGAGGTGCAAGGATATTACGAACTACTTGAAAATGTTTTTACCGCATCAGCGAAAATACCCTTTTCAGAAAGCACTATTAAGCACTTACATTATGAGCTCTTGAAATATGTCGAAAAAGATACCTTGCACAGAGGAGAATACAAGAAGGGCGAGAATAAGGTTGAGATGATTGACGGCACAGGAAAGTCTGTCGGTGTGCTTTTCGACACGACGCCAGCCTGGCTGACTGCCAAGGAAATGCTTGAGCTAGTAGAACGGGCACAGGAAGCAATCGCACTACAGAAGGTTCATCCCCTGCTCATCATCGCCAACTTCCTTGTCGAGTTCCTTAACATCCACCCGTTCCAGGATGGTAACGGCAGATTGTCCCGTATATTGACAAACCTGATGATGCTACAGGCAGGATATGTCTACATGCCCTATGTGTCGCATGAGAAGCTTGTCGAAGACAACAAGGCTGATTATTATCTCGCGCTCAGAAAATGCCAGAAGACTTTGAGAACAGAAAGTCCCGATGTATTACCGTGGTTGGAGTTCTTTTTAAACATTCTTCTTACTCAGGCACAGCAGGCAATTGAGTTGCTCTCAAAAGAAAATATCGAGAAACTATTGTCGCCGAAACAGCTTGCGGTCTGGCATTATCTTGAAACAGTATCCGAAGCAACGCCTGGAGAAATTTCCAAACACACCGATGTCGCTCGCCCAACAGTATCCCAAGCGCTTGATACATTGCTTCGTTTGAAAAAAGTTGAACGCATAGGGCAAGGCAGAACGACGAGATATCGAAAGGTTTAATGTGATAAAATGAGATCATGGAAATAGAATCACCGGAAGAGATACTCATTCACCGAAAAGCCGTAGAGCTTGAACTCATTGATCTTTTGCAAGAAACAAAAAGTGTTTTCACTATCGATGACATTAAGGAAATTATATATAACGAAGAAGGCCAGGATGCTCTTACTGATATTGTCGCTATGTTCGATACCGGGCAAGACATGACAGAGTTTGAAAATATCCTTGATACCGTTAATGATGCGTGGAACTATTTTCCCCATAAGATCATTGGTGGACTTTCTCCTGTCGAAATACTCAATTCGGCTCGAAACAAATAGCATACTTATATTACTTCGGTTCGATTCTCGGAGAGGTGCTAGGTTTTTGGACTATGCGGACATGCAAAAAACCATTGCGAAATATGAGGCCTCCGCATCGACCTGAGCTGTGCAGCCTAATGAATGACATTAGAACCGAATATTTAAAATAAATTAAACCGTTTTTGCGTGTCTGAAGATACACAGAAATCCTTAGCTATGTGAATGTATCATTAATAGTTTGATCGTATTTTTTTGAATCCTCACTACTTCCTATAATACTTTTTGCTTCACCAAGTAACTTTTGAATTTTTTCATACGAAGCGCGAGTCGCTTCGTCTTGTAAATCTGGATGGTACTTCAAAGATAGCTTTTTAAAGAGTACTAAGAAATGCTATTGATTTGGTGACTTGTAATAAAGTTGCTCTGCTTTTTTAGAATGAAGTAAGTGATTTTCTAAACTTCTTATGCGAAGAAGAGATAAGATACTTTTTTGTACTCGCACCAATATGATGTCATAATTATAACACAAAGGAGAGAGATGTACTGCTACGAGTACAAAAAAGTATTCATCATTTCCAAAAACCACACAATATATTTTTTATAAATGCATTCTGTAGTTTATAAGAAAGGAAAAGTTTGAAGTCATCGCCCTTTTCCTATTTTTTTAATTAAACCCTTATATATCAGATTGAATAACCC
>JAYVMR010000003.1:0-5219 GCA_043758875.1 Candidatus Nomurabacteria bacterium
ACGCCGCCTTCGGTCGCCAAGCGCATGATCTCGTCGCCGTGCATGCGATTCTTTTCCTCGATATCGGTCACTTTTTCTTCTCCCAAGGCTTCCACCAAAGCCGCACGGCCTTTCTCATAGGTATCGCTGCCGACTCTGTTAAATGCCAATAATTCTCCCAATTTTTTTCCAACGAATTCATTCATATTCCTTGTTTGATTATTCTGATAATCCTCCTCAAGAATAAAGGAAATTGTGTTTTTATACAAGACTGCTACAATCTTCTTGCCACCCTCCTTCGGTAAACCTACGGCGGGCAAGGCCGTCCTTAGCTCAGTTGGTTAGAGCACAAAGCTTATACCTTTGCGGTCCATGGTTCGAATCCATGAGGACGGACAAGATTGACTATTTTAACAAAAATAGTTAGAGTGAAGAAAATCAAATTCTTCACAATATGAAAATAGTAAAGTATTTTTTCGCAATTTTAGTGATTGCCTCTTTCGTATTTTTTCTCGCCATGTTTCCAACGGGAATTTTCAAAACTCATCCAATTATAACTCTGTATTATAATGCAATTTTAATAGGACTTTGTTTTTATGCTGTTGATGATACAGAAATAACATTATGGGGACTCGCGCTTTGTATCTATGGAATTCTACTGCCGTTTATCTTAATAGCACAAACTGCTTTGTCACTATTCGGGTCACTGCCAATTATGGTGATAATTTGGGTATGGAAAAAATATGAAAATCTTTTGCTTAAAAAAGTCCTAGATAACTAGGACTTTTTATTTTCAATATTATTTACAATCGGATACCATTCAAAAATATATCGCACACTTAATTCCAAATTGAAATATATTTTGATTGTGTTACAGTGATAGTAAACTACTTAGCCTGCAATATAAGCCATGAAACCTTCTTTGAAAACCGTACTCACTATTCATGCCATTTTTACAATCTGTCTCAGTGTAATAATACTTGCTGCCATAGTACTCTACGGCCAGTATTACGTAGCGACATCTCTAAGGCCGCTATTAATTATCTTAGTGCTCGATTTGATATTCATAGTCATCGAATTTTCTATCAGATTGTTTAAAAAATGGAGAACTTCTTAGAACCGGTAAACCGGTTCTTTTTATTATGGCAGGGGACAACAAAGCTGACACCACTACGGAGATTTAGATTTAATGTGATTTCTTAAGGCGGACAATAAAAAAACCTACTAAAAGTAGGTTTCATATCTTGATGGAGTATTATTTTTCAGTAATGAAAAATTCTTGTATTGCCCACCAGCGATTTTTGTACTTAACATAATCATTACGAGGGATACTATGACAGCCTCCGTAAACAATTCGAAATTCTTTCTCGCACTGATCTTTTTGTCGGTAACTGCGCTCTGTCGCGTCATTCAATGAAGCTGTCCATTGCATATTAACGGCCAGTGCTCCGCGATGATCAAAATGTCGTTGGGCTTCCTGAGTGCTGCATTTTAGGAGGGTAGCCTTATACGTTAGAGAAAGCTGTCCACCCACTGCCCGGAGACTCAACATTACATCTTTTACTTTAGAAGGGTAGTGTTCTTTAAGAGCCTTCCCGACCTCATTGGCAAAATCATTCGCAATCAAATGGAGATAATCCTTAGTATTATTACTCGACACTCTTGTCTTGGTGATAATTATTTGTGATTGGCTTGTTTTAAGGCTCAAACACAAAGCGATAATAAGAAACTTTTTCATTTTTAATCTTTTTCTTTACCTTACCGTATTTCTTGACTTTGTCAACAAATGCCAGTAGAGTGGGCCTAGTTCTTTCCGTAGGGATTGATATGCCACTAGCGGCTCCAGAGCAAACTCTAACCTCTGTAAAATGCTTAGAGTGTTCATTTAAAACATCGAACGATGTCATACAAAACGTTTCTTATCAATCATGGCCCTTCAAATGAAGTCATGTTTGACGGCTTACGTCTTATCGCCGAAAGAAGACCTGTTCCTTTTGAGTTTACCGTTAACGGTATTCAAAAAAAGACTGACGTAATAATGCACAGTATCCGTGATGAGGCAGAAACGGGCTGGTCATGGGTCATTGAATTTTCAATGCAAAAAGAATTTCTCATTGACGGAGGTCCTCATTCAAGTCAAATCGGAACTGGACCGCTAAAATTACATCATCCGATAGCGGTAAAAGGGTACTATTCAACAAAAACCAGAAATGGATTTTTTGTTGTCAAAGAAGAAGATTTGGTTAAAACCATTAAACCAAAGATGTATACTTTTGAACAACTAATTTTTCTGAATGCGTTCATACCGAAAGAAATAAAAGCCTCTAAGGCACTTCTCGCGGGTCTTAAGGCGGCAGATATTAAATGGTTTAAAAACATCCTTAATTCACCGCTTCAAATTACCTATTTGTTGTTATTGATTTCTTCCGACTTACAAGAGGAATTAAAAAACCTTTTTAGGTCACAGGGTCTTGAATTACCCGAAACGAGTTTAAATGAATAAATAGTAACTGTACCGAGCC
This sequence comes from Candidatus Nomurabacteria bacterium, assembly GCA_043758875.1. Classification (GTDB taxonomy): domain Bacteria; phylum Patescibacteriota; class Minisyncoccia; order Phycocordibacterales; family UBA9973; genus UBA4124. The sequence goes on from JAYVMR010000003.1 coordinate 2,502, forward strand.
TAATTGTTCGGTACTTTTTATTTTGCACAATAAAAAAGCTCCATAAAAAATTATGGAGCAAGAGAGGTTACTGTAATTGGAAAATGAACTGTCGTTGGCAGGGAATCATTTTTTCAAATGGGGCGATGGCCAGGATGCTGTTCATATACGGATCTTTATTGGACAGCAGCAGTATGCTTTTTGCTCCGGGCAATGCCCCGTCATTATAGACAATGGGATTCATGGCAACATATTGTTCGTCCTTGCGGGGCTGGTCGTCATAGACCAATCGCAATTGCAATACCACTTCCGCCGAACAGGGAATCAATCCTCGCGCGCGTGCGGCGTTGCACAGATCCTCATACGACACGTCGTGGCGAAAGCCAAAATCTTCGGCGCAGACCATGACTAGGTTGACGGTTGCCGGTGTGGCCGCAAAAGCAATCGGTCCTTGGCTCAAGATACTATCAACGCCGGCATTGAAATCAACAGGCCAGCTACGAAAGTGATAGGCATCGCGTATCTCATCGGTATTTTGATATATGCCGACCGGCACCGTTTTCCAGACTTTTATTTCTTGGGCACTCGCCGTGGAGAGCATGCCCCACGTCATCAGGCAGGCAATTATGATTTTTTTCATTCTTAATTTTTTTTACTCATGCTACAGGAAGAGCACAAGAAGTCAATCGTGGGGGATAATCTGCTGACATTTTTTCAATAAGGGGCGTATAATGATGAAGGTTGTCGTCACTTATAACCGATGGCAATCCTATTGATTTATGAATACACAAAAAGCGGTAAAATCGTTCGGGTGGGTTCTGCTTATCGTAGGAATTCTCGGATTTATTCCCGGAGTTGTGAACTCAAGCGGACTCTTGCTCGGCATTTTCAGCGTTGACGCGATGCACAATCTGATCCACATCGTGAGTGGTCTATTGGCGTTGGCATCAGCTGGCAGCCTTAGCGGCAGCAAGCTGTACTTTAAAATTTTCGGCATTGTCTACGGCATTGTGACCATTCTTGGTTTCATTGGCGGCGGCATGGTGCTGGGCATGATGATGAACATGGCGGACAATGTCCTCCACCTCGCCATCACTGCTTTCTCCTTGTACTACGGTTTCCGTGGTGAAGGCGCTTCAGCACGTAGCTAGTAAAAATAAAAAGCGCGAGGGCGTACGCCATCGCGCTTTTTTTTTATTCAAAATGCATTTTTTCAAACGGCTGGCTGCGCGCCGCCAATAGCGGATATCTTGCCAATGTCGGGTCCTGTGCCACCAGCGCGATAGCGGCTTGCCGCGCCGCTTCGACCAGCTTCAAGTTGCGCAATGCTTCCATGCCGATGTCGGACACGCCCCACTGCGACATGCCGGTCAGCTCGCCGGTGCCGCGCAATTGCAAGTCGTATTCCGCCAATTCAAAACCGTTTTTGGCTGCCAAGAATAATTTCATGCGCTCTTGCGTCCTTTCCGATTTGGCTTCAGCAAAAAGGTAACAGTACGGCTGGTACGACGACCGCTGCACCCGGCCGCGCAATTGGTGCAATTGCGACAGGCCGAATCGTTCCGCACCCTCGATAATGATGGCCGTGGCATTGGGCACATTGACGCCGACTTCCACCACCGATGTCGCCACCAATATGTCGATGTCGTGATTGACGAAGTCCTCCATGGCCGACTCTTTTTTGTCCTTGGTCATCTTGCTGTGCAATATACCAACGCGATATTCGGGAAATATTTTTTCTTGCAGACGTTTGGCTTCGGTCATGACATTTTTCATCTGTATCGTTTTTTCCGCGTCTTTATCAGACACATTGATGCGCGGGCAAATGATATACGCCTGTCGTCCTTCCTTGAGAATGACACGGATCTTTTCATACACTTCTTCGCGCTTGTCCGGCGTGACCAAGACGGTGGTGACCTGCTTGCGTCCGGCCGGCAACTGATCGAGCAATGAAATATCCAAGTCGCCGTAGATCGTCAACGCCAGCGTGCGCGGGATCGGCGTGGCCGTCATGGAAAGCAGGTGAGGGAAATGACTGTCCTTTTTGGCCAAGCCCTTGCGCTGGTTCAAGCCGAAGCGATGCTGCTCATCGATGATGGCCAATGCCAGATGCTTGAACGTCAGGCTTTTCTGGATCAAGGCATGCGTGCCGATGACAATAGGGATCTCGCCGTTGGCAATCCATTTCGAAAGCTGTGTGCGAGAGATAGTTGTCCAGGCGGTCGTATGCGATGCGACCTTGCTGGGAAATTTCCTGCAGCCGCTGCCGGTGATCAGCGCGATAGAAATGCCGGTATGGCGAAAAAGCTCAATAAAACTTTCAAAATGTTGTGTTGCTAATATTTCCGTCGGCGCCATGTACGCCACCTGCAAGCTACCGTAGGATTGCTTGACCCTGCTAGCGTTGTTTGGTCGAAGACCCTGAGTGTCATTCAATGAATTATTCGATGACGCGAAGGGGCGATTCATAATCGTCGCATAGGCCGCCACGGCCGCCACCGCGGTTTTACCGCTGCCGACATCGCCCTCCAACAATCGTGACATCGGTACGTCTTGTTCCAAGTCGTGCAAAATATGCTTGATGGCATTTTGTTGCGCGCTCGTTAAAGGAAATCCCAAGCGATTGATAAAATCCTCAGTATCAACTGACGTCGAATCGATGGCATAGGCGACTTGTTCCTTGAGCGTTAATCGTTCTTTTTGTCGTGCCACATTGATGGAAAATATTTCATCAAAGGC
>JAYVMR010000004.1:0-20311 GCA_043758875.1 Candidatus Nomurabacteria bacterium
TGATAGTCAGTGCCGGCAGTGGCGACTGCCAGTGTGCCAGTGCCTCCGGTTGTTTTAATGAGACCGTTAGTGTTCAAGCCGGAGAAGGCGATGGTGCCGCTGGAAGTGATCCCGGTCGAAGCAGCGATGGCGCCAGTGGAGTTGACTTGGAACTGAGAAGTCGAACCGACGGAGAAGAGTGACGTAGGTGCGGCCGTGCCGATGCCAACACTGCCGCCGAAGTATGAGATACCGGCATTGACTTCCAATGCCAAGGGGTTGGTGATAGTGACATTGGTGCCGGCGACAGGCGCGCCGGCGATGTAGAGGTTGGCGGCAGTCGTGTACGTCACCGCCGTGTTGGTGGCGGCCAGATTGGGCTGTCCGAATGAATTGACCATGTTGGTCGGCACAGTCGTCGAAGCCGCAGTGGATGAATCGGTGAAAATAGTACCCGGCGTGGTTTGGAAATCAATACCGTTGGTGCCCCAGGCGGTGCTGCTGCGGTTACCGGAAATAGTCAGTATGCCAGCCGGCGCGTTGGTGCCAATACCGACGAAGCCGTTATTTAAAATATTCAATGCTGTGGTACCGCCGTTATTACCGACTTTCATGATGATGCTCGGGCTAGTCAACGTGCCGTTGCCAGTGGTGCCGATCAGGTTGAGCGCGTCGGTCACACCGGTGCCACCGATGACGTTTTGTCCGCCACTGACACCGAGTGACAGGTTGTTGGTGATAGTGTTGACGGTACGCGTCAGACCGGTCGAGAAGGTCAACGGTACTTCATAGGAACTAGAAGAGGTATACGCCGAACTGCCGATCGTTCCCCCACTACCAATGTTCAAGGTCGCACCATCGGTACCGCTCAACGTCATGGTGTTGGTAAAAGTGAATGTCTTGCCGGCTGAACCAGTTAACGTATAGCTACCGGTAGTGAAGGTGTCGCCGTTGATGGTAGTGGCAGTCGCGGCACCGAGTGTTGGCGTCACTAATGTCGGAGATGTCGCCAACACGACGTTGCCGCTCCCGGTCGTGGATGTCACGCTCAATGTGCCGACGCCGCCCGACGTCGTGACGATGCCGTTACTAGTGAGATTGGAAAGTGTCGCGATGTTCTGAGACGTATTGACGGAGAATGCGCCGGTCGTCAACGTCAAACCAGTGCCGGCGGTGTAGACACTTCCCGCTTGCTGATCGAGTTGGTAAGTGGTGGCACCGATACGGAATTGCAAATGAGAACCGTCGAACCACACATCGCCACCGGCTGGAGCGGTCGGTGCCACACCGGAAGCGACGTTCAAAGAAGCATGTGATGTTGATGATGCCGGTAAGTCGACAATACCGGTAAAAATATTGCCAGTGGTGCCAGTTTGAGTATAGCCGCCGGCGGTACTGATGCCACCAGCGAGCGTCAACGCACCGGCGCTGGTAATTTTATTTGCTGAACTGAAAAATTGCAGATCGCCGGTCGCGCCACCACCTTGGATCGTGAGCGCGGTGGTGCCGGTCGCTTGTATCGCGGCAGCCGCATCGCTGATGATAAGTTTGCCGCTGGTCAGCACCGGGATCTGATTGCCGCTGGCGGACTGCGCCGCGGTGAAGCCGCCGAGCGTGCCGGAGTTGATGGCGTAGCCGGATGACACGACACGTTGACGCGGAGTCAGCGTTTCGAACGTCACGCCGCTACATGAGCCACTGACTTGCGCCGCGACATCGATGTTGACGTAGATCGCGTTGTTACTTTGGAAGTCGTAGTTCAATGTGTCACCGCCGGCAGTGGTGTCACCGATGTTGGCATCGAAGACACCTTCTCGCACCGGCAAGGTCATGGTCGACGGCGTGCTGGCAGGCCACAATTTGTTGCCGGCCGTAGTGGCGTCGTAGAGCGAGAAACGAAAACAATAGTTGGTGCCGGAAGTGCCACCCAATAAGTTGCTACTGCTGTCGAGCAAGCGGCCCTGGAAGTTGATGACTTGCGGCACGCCGCTGGTCGCGAAGGCCTGCCCGAAAATGAGCATGCCGATGGTGAAAATTCCCACCGCAAAAACATGCCAACGAGAAGCTCGGATGCGGCTAAAGGACGTTCTAAATTTTTTTCCCAACAGTGTTTGCATTTCGCTCTTAAATGTATATAAATTATAGCATTTTAAAAGATACGAGGCGTAAAAAAATTCAAACTAAGAGACACCTTTTTGTCCGTTAGAAAATAAAACTTTGAGTGTGAAACGTGCTATAAAAAAATAAAATTTTTTGCCGAATTTTTGCCGAAAAAGTGTCGAAAGTTGCCCAAAAGTACTGCAAAGTGTCACCAATGAGTGTGAAACACTTTTTAAAAATAAAAAATCACTCAAGAGAGTGGTTTTTAAAGGCTTATATTGCGAAACATCTCGCGACCCGTCACGAAATTTTTATAAAAATCTCCGCCATACACCTGAGTTATCCACAGGCGTTTTTGCGAATTACAAAGAAAATATAAATACGGCGACCAGGTCGCCGTATTTATCTTCCCCTATATCAATCCTAGCTGCACTTCTTTTCCCAATGCGTGAGCGATTCTGCTTAGCGTTCCGAGAGAGATACTGTACTTCCCGCTTTCAATTCTGGCGATGACTGACTGCGGCATCTTTGCTTGATCTGCCAAATCTTTTTGCGTCAGATGCTTTTTTGTCCTGAAACTTTTAATGTCAGTAGCGAGTTGCAACCGCAATATCTCTTCCGCATAGGCCTGTCGAAAGACCTTGGACTTGGAATATTTCTTAAGCACGTCTTCGAAGGGAGTAAATTGTAATGTGTCTTTTTTCATTTTGGAATGATTATTTTTTTATAAATTCTTTCCGCATTTTCCAGTTCTCTTTTTGGAGTCTTTGCACTTTTCTTCACAAATGCAGCGATACAGTAGACAATATTTTTGTCGATAAAAAATATAATACGGTATCGTTTGATAATGAGCTCTTTAATTTCTCCTTTCAACGATTTAATATGGACTGAGGTAAAGTCCCCCATCTCAATTACTTTTAGCGCTGAAAGTATTTTTGCATTTTCTAAAGGCAACAAGCTATCAAGAAATCTTTCTACATTTTGAAGAATAAGTACAGAATATTTATTCTGCACAATGTTCTAAAATAAATGATAATAGCTTAAACGCACTATAGCAAATTTGCTATATAGCGGTCAAGCATTACTATCATACAAAAAACACTTTCAAGAAATACAAAAAGATAACTAAAGAAAAAATAAATGTGGCGGTTTAACCGCCACATTTATTTTTTCTTTATTTCGGAAGTTGCAGGTCGTGCAGGCGGTCAAGCGCTTCGTTGAGATGTTTCTTGAGGAGGTGATTGCGATATAGCAAGTATCCGGTGATGAGCAGCAAGAGCAGTAGTGCCAATACCGCGGATATCTTGATCGAGATGATCATGATGATCCACATCCAGATCATGACCCAGAAACTGATCTTGACCGAGAGTTGCAACGCGTCGGTATGCTTGCCGTCTTGCGTCGTCGCTACCAAACTATAGCTGTGCCCTTGCGCGACTTTCTCATCCGACACGTACGTGAACAGTCCGCCTTCGCCGACAGTGACGATGGATTGCGTGACTTTAGTATCGCCATTCGCAGCAGTGTCAGTGAGCGTGAGATTCAATGTGCTGTTCGGGGATGCGGTTCCCTTCACCACCACGAAGTTGCCCGGCACGATCGGACTTTGATAGTCAGTAAAGATTGGCTGCAGATCAGGTGTCGGAGTAGTGACAGGAGGCGTCACTTCCGGTGTTGGTTGCGGTGCAGGAGTTGGGGTTGCTTGCCCTGAGCCTGTCGAAGGGGCATTGGCTCGGCCGATAGCGATGGTGGCGCCACTGGTGCCATTCAACACATCGGTGCCTTGTCCGTCATTCAATAACACCGAGTCACCATTATTCGCAAAACTGACTGATGCAGTTCCCTCGCCTTTCGTTCTGAATGTCAGCACCAGTACTGTCGCGCCGCCAGTATAACCGTTCAATATCACTCCTTGAAAAGAAACCGTGCCGGCGATATTGGAATAGGTCGGTTCCTGCGCCCACAAGCTGACGATGCCTGATTTTGACAGACCGGTCAGCGTCAATAAATCATTTGAAAAGGTCAGTTGTCCCGATACGGCGTTGATAGACTGTCCGGCACTGTTGACCAAGACGCGAACGGTGACAGTGCGGCCGACTTGCGTGCGCACGGCAGCCGGACTGAGGCTGAGTGTGGCAGCCTGAGCATGCATCGGCATGAAAAAGAGCGCGCAAAAAATGCTAAGACTAAGAATGGTCTGCAAAAGGATGGTGGTGTCTGGTTTTTTTATAAATGACATACAAGATAATGAGTACAATGAGAACAAGAATGATGATCGGTGCCTGGGAACGGTGCGGAGATGGTGCAGCCGGCAGCGATATGGTGGTGACATTGCCCGCCACATCATACGCGCGCAATGAAAGTATACCTTTTCTGGTTTGATCCTGCAGCAGATATGGGTTGTCGATCGTGATCCAAGCGCCGTTACCTTCTTGCAGGTCGACATGGCTGATGCCTGACTCCTTGTCGATGGCGGTATAGATGAGCGTATATTTGCCGTCATACAGATTTTTATCAGTGATGATCGATGCGCTAAGCAATGGCGGAATACTGTCAGTAACAGTATAGCTGGTCGGCGAAATTGCCTCGGTGATGTTCACTGTGGTAGTGGTGTCGGGCAACGCGGTCAAAGTGCCTTGCCCGTCATTGGCGGTGACGCTGAATTGCGATGCGGTGATGATAGCCGGACCGGACGCTTTGGCTTCAAAAACCAAGCGCACGATTTGTGCCGGCAATTTGTGTGTCGGATCAAACGGATTGATCAAGCCGTCAAAGCCGCCGGGAATGATACCAAGGAAACTGAGACTGTTGCCTTGCAATGCTGGTTGCGTGACCCACATCGTGACATTGGAGTTGCCTATTTCCGATCGCACGAATTTTAGATTGTCACTGGAAAATGCGACCGTGCCTTGGATACCGTTGATATCGTGGCCATGCGTGTCGAGCACCACATCGACATAGAATTGCTGCTGCTGCGCGACACTGGTCGGAACGTGCTGCAACGCGATGGTCGCTTGCCCTGAGCTTGTCGAAGGGGTCGTATCGGTCGAAGTGGCAGCGTGCGCAAAAAATGGCATGCACAGTGAGAGTAGTAAAATAATGTTGAAAAAATATTTCATAGTGATTATCCCGTCCAATGATAGGCCAAGATACTGAAATCGACTAAGTTGATCTTACCATCATGATTGAGATCGACAATGACCGGCGGCGTGGTGCCTTTCTTGTACCAGTACGCCATGATTGAGAAGTCGACCAGGTTGACCTTGCCGTCACAGTTCAAGTCGCCGATCAGCGTGCCGCAGCCACCGGTGTTATTTTGAGTCTCAGTCGAGACGATAAACGACACCGGGTTGGTTTCGGCACTGATCTTGTTGCCTAAGACCGAATGGGCTTGCGCATTGTGCCCGCCGTAGTCCAACGGCGTGGTGTCAAGGTGATACAGATAGACGCCAGTCTTGCTGGCCAATGCGCTGACCGTCTGCTCGATGGTGGAATGAACGGAAATGGTGACCGTGCTGCTCGGTACCGCAAATCCAAAGATAGTTTCCGTATCGCCGCGCTTGACTTGCAGCTTGTCGACATTGATAGTCGGTGCCAATACGATGTCTTGAATATTGACGGTGGTGCCGGTCGTCACGAATACTGGGAAAGAAAAGCTGACCGAGTGCAAGCCGTTTTGATCTTCGGTGTACAGAGCGAAGTTATAACTGCCCTGTGACAAGTTGGTGATCGAAGCCGAGAAGTTGGCGTTGTTGTCGGCATAGACGGTCACGGCGATCGCGCCGTCTTGCAGTATCACCACTTTCGAACCGGGGTAGGCCATGCCGGAAAAATTCACCGCAGTGGGCAACGTGCCAGTAGTGCCGCCACCTCCTCCGCCACTGGAAGTTTGCGTGACCACTGCGGTGATGTAGACACTGGTGGACAGCGTGCCGATGCCGGCATGAACATTGGCTCGTGCCATAAAGACCAGCAGGGCAGCCAGAACAATGAGCTGCGCTATGCGTTTCGGTATGCGGCGTTTAAGAGCGGTCGCTATCATGGTTGTTCATGAGTCGCGCCTGGCGAATAATGTATCGATTATATCGTCTCAGCAGCGTCTTGCCGCCCCACCACACTATCACTATCACGACCAATAAAATGATAGCCAGTTCCCAAGGGAAGACAAAGAACCAGGTCGTGTTGGTGGCATGCAATCCTTTGGTGCCGTAGCTCAGATCGACATGCGCGCTATACAAGCCGATGGCGAAGTTATGCCATTCGTATTGCGCATTGGCAAAAAATCCTTGCGGCGGCACAGCATAGACATCCTTGATCCAGGTCACGATAAATTGACGCGTGCTGCCGGGCAGAATGTTACCGGTCTCATTGTTGGCATCAAGATGCGCGGCCGGCAAGAACAGCGTGTCACGAATAGTGACCTGGCCGGTCGGCTCGACACGGTCTCCCCCGCCGTTATGGAATTTATATCGCAATGCTACGGGCAACGTCTTATAAAAAAATCCATGACCATTTTTGTCGAACTGGCTGATGCCGGCCGATTCGGCCACGTTGCCGTTGACGCGCAACAACAACAGCATGCCGATCTTGGCGCCGATCGACACTTGCCCGCCGCCGGCTGAGGGCGGAGTGGTGCTAAGGAAGACTACGGAAAAGTAGCCGCCCGGATCAGTGCCGGCAGGAATGGAAATAGTGTAGGGCACTTGCTCTATTTGTCCCGGGGCAATAGTGATGGAGCTTTCGGGAATAGTGATCCAGGTATCCAGTCCGGTCTTTTCACTGCTGAAAGCCGGCGCGCCGGTTTCGCCTTGCGCGCTGAAATTTTCGTATGACACATAAAACGTCTGCGCAGTGGACTGCTCGTTGATCAGCGTGAATTGTCCGCCGACTTGGGCGCCGGGGTCGCCGGAAATCTCCACGCGCGCCGGAGAGATGGTCAACGCGCGCGCAGGCACAGCAAAAGCAAAGAGTGCTACAAGGGCTATTGCGGTACTAAAAATGACTTTGGGCATTGTAAAAAATATTCGCGTGTTAGAAATTGGCCGTCGCGTCATAGGTCAACGTCGTGGCGTAATTGCCGGCCGGTGTCAGCGTGGCGATGTTGGCCGCATAGTTGACGCTATAAGTGGTCGTGGCGGTTGCGCCGGGCGCTGAGGCAAATGATTGAGAGGCCAACGGTGAAGTGCCGAAGCCGTAATTTCCGACGGTGCCGTTAAATGGAGCGGTTACCGTTCCCGTGCCGCCAGCAGCAGTAGTACGGATACCGAACTGCGCGGTACCGGGAGCAAGCGCGGCAGCGGAAGCGCCGGGGATAGCCGCAATAGTATTTGCACCGTAGGTCAGTGTCGAACCGGACAATGCAATACTGTATCCGCTGGTCGCATTAGTACCGGCAGTGATAGTATGGGCGCTGGCCGGTTCAGTGGTGGTGCCATTACCGCCATTGGTCGCATAGGTGGTCACCCCGGATGAAAGCGTACCGAAAACGACCGCATTGGATGAAATGGCAAAGGTTAATGTCTGAGCAACAGTGGCAGTGATAGCGACTTGGTCACTAGTGATGATTGGCACGGTGATACTGCCCGTATCACCGTTGGCATTGATGGTGGTGGTGTAGTTGGCGGCACTGCTTGGGTTGATAGAGTTGGCGCTACTATAGGTCAAGATGACTTTGTTGCCGGCCGCGATGTAGGTACCGGAAGTAGGTGCTGTCAACGTCAATATGACATTATTAGTACCAGTAAAGGCGGCACCCCACACCCCGGCCGAAGCACTAGCTGCCAAGGTAGCAGATGTTTCTAAACCGGTGGAAGCACCGTAAGTCAACGTCAATCCACTGATAGCCTTACCGGTAAAATTAAAGCCGGTGGGAAAAGTCACTATAATGGTTTGCGTGGTGGCGATGACACCGGTAGGGGTGGTGAATTTGATGACGTGGCTTGAAGCCGTGCTAATGGTCTGTTCAGACATGGTATCTGACAATGCGGTCAGCGCCGCGGCATGCGCCACCAACAAGGTATTCATAGTCCACATGAATAGAGAAAATATAAGCGCGACAGCAATAAACTTTTTAGTCATAATCCTCTCTATTATATATGTATAATGCATAGTTCACAATATAAAATACGCCCTGTGGATAAACTGGATTAGTAGTTAGCGGTCATCTGGTAGGTCAGTGTCGTGCTGTATGTTCCAGCGGCAGCCAACGTGGCGGCATTAGCCAAATAATACGCGTTCAACGTGGCAACGGCGGTCGGTCCGCTGGTACTGGCGATGGTAGAAAGGGTGTTTTGCGCGAAGGTCCAGTTGAGACTGTTCTGATCATAACTGGTCGGCACGCTGGCACTGCCACTGGCCAACAGTGAAAGGGCGAACTGGTTGGCCCCGGTCGTGCCTGTGGCCGAGCCGGCAATGGTGGCGGGAGTGATAGTGGCAACACCATTGGTCAATGTCGAACCGTTGTAAGAAATAGTGTATCCCCCGCTACTGTTACTCGATGCCGACAGCGAATTGCCGGAGGTCAGGCTGCTGCTGCCACCACTGGTCGTAGCATAACGAGGGTTGACAGATGTCAACGGACCGAATGACAGGCTGTTGGCCGAGATGGAAAATGAGATCACTTCTTGCACCGTGACGGTCATTTCATTGGAAGTGGCGATAATATTGCCGAATGCATCGAGTGTCTGCAGCACGAAATAATAATTCCCGGGCAATTGATTGGTGTAGGTGTAGGTCAGTACATTTCCAACAGAGGTGTACGTGTAGGGTCCGCCGCTGACGGTGGCAATGCCGAGCTTGTAACCGGACACCGTATAGCCGTCAGCCACCGTGGTGGCCGACCATGACACCGTGACCGATGAGCCACTGACTGTTCCAGTCAAGACTGAAGCCTGAGCCAGAGGATATTGCAAAAATCCTTCGCGTGCTTTGAAGCTGGCTGATGATCCACCATTGCCGGAAGCGTTGAGGTTGCCGGCCGAGTACATTCGGAAACTGCCGCTGGATTGAAATCCGCCCCCAGTATCAATGACCGGGTCGCGCACGATATAATCGGCGCTCTTCAAATCTGCGGCGTACACCACTATGGCGCCAATGGCCGCTACTATATATAGTACGACAACAAGACTGATAAAAATGTTTTTCATGTATACACGTAGTATACCAAAGATTGTGATCACTATTATTCTTAGCGAATGGTCATGCCCGTATGGGTAGTGATTTCTTTAACCAACAGTTGGAATTCTTTTTCTGTTTCTTCGGTCGTCAATGTTTTTTCCATTGACTGAAAGACTAAACGATAGGCCACACTGGTCTTATTATCTTTAGTAAACCGGTCGAACATAACCGGCGGGTAGGCGCAGTACTTCGCGGCAAATGTTTCGACGATGGTTTGCAATGTTCCTTCGTCTTTTTCCGCAGCCAGCCAGACCGCGATATCACGGGTAATGAAAGGATACTGCGACCATGGTTTGAATAATGATTTGCCTTTGTTATATAAGGTTTCTTGAGCGATGGTGTGGATGTCGAGCGCATCAATCTCAACCTGGTGTTCAGTATAAAAATCCTCGATGCTTTTTTCCGTCACGCCATTCTTGTCGGCAGTGGCGACGCATGAGGTTTCGCCTCCGGCGGTGAAGATCGTACCTATTTCAAATAATTTTATTTCCCCCACTCCCAGCAAGGGCGCGTTCAAACGATTGAGTTCATAACTTTCCTTAAGCGCGTCGGACAAATTATTACGCAAGGCGCTCTTGTCTTTTGCTCCGTACGCGACCGACACGTCTCCTTTCTTGCGGAAGCTGTAGGTCATGACTTCGCGATAGCCTTGCTGCGCCAAATAAAATTTGATGGCACGGATCTTTTCATAGTCTGAGTTGGGAACAGTCGTCGGTGTGAACGGCAATACTGCGGCAGGGATGGTGTCGTAGCCGATAGCGCGTCCGAACTCCTCGGCCATATCATGCGCTCCGGTAATATCTTGTCGCCATAATGGAATAGCTACCGTATAAAATACTTCACTTGTTTCGTATGAGTACCCATAGCGATCCAATACTTTTACCATGGCAACATCGGTGACTGTGTTGCCGAGTACGCGTTGCATGTCACTAAGCGTGAAGGAAATAGCGCGTTCGATTTGCGGGTGAGGATAGTGCTCGCCCGCAGCGGTAATGGTGCCGCCGGATAACGTTTGTATCAATGCCACCAATTGTGCCCCGGCGCTTTCTACTAAAAATGGCGCCAGATTATTTTCAAAACGTTTTGACGCGTCAGTGATCAGTCCCAGTGAACGCGATGTCTTGCGCACGCTGACGGCATCGAAGTTGGCGATCTCCACGATGATACTGGTCGTGTCATTGGTGACTTCGGCCGCAGTGCCGCCTTTGACACCCGCAATAGCTAGTACCTTTGTTGTGTTCACAATGACCAGCATTGATTCATTAAGATTTTTCTCTTGCCCTGAGGAAGCTTGCGGTGAGTTTGTCGAATCCGTCGAAGGGTCGCCGCCCAACGTGGTGATTTTTTCTCCCGCCATCGCTTTGCGTACTACGATACTGCCCGTCACTTTACTGGCATCGAATGCATGCGTCGGCTGTCCGGTATCGAGCAAGATGAAATTGGTGGCATCGACAATAGTATTGATCGAACGCTGACCGACCGCTTCGAGCTTCTTGACCAGCCAGGCCGGTGAAGGACCGACCTTGATGCCGTCGAGCTTGATGGCGCTGTAGCGAATACATTGCGGCGCTTGGACATCGATCGGCAACCCATAATCGGCTTGTGGCAAATCATATTCCACGGTCTTGAGATTGAGACTGAGCAAGCCGGCAATTTCTCGCGCCATGCCGTAATGACTCAAGCAGTCCCCCGCGCGGTCAGGCAAGACCTTGATATCAAGGATCGTATCGGTAGCCAAGACTTCTATGTCTTCGACTTCGAATGCGTGAAAAATAATGAGCTCTTTCAAGTCATCCACTAAAGGCAGAGGGTCTTCGATATGTGATTGTAACCAGTTGTATGAATATTTCATGTTATGTAATGACTACCATTGATTGATGCGCAAGTCTCCTTGATATCCCAAACGCACATCAGTGATACCGAACAAGATGTTGGCCAAGCGATCGACGCCCATGCCGAATGCAAATCCGCTGACTTCTTTGGGATCGTAACCGACCGCTGCGAAGACATGGGGATGTACCATGCCGGCACCACAGACTTCTAACCATTTCGTGCCGACTTTCACATCAACCTCAAATCCCGGCTCGACGAATGGGAAAAAACTCGGGCGCAATCGTATCTCCGTTTTTTCTCCGAACAATTCCTTGAAGAAAGAAAGCAGCACGCCTTTCATGTGCTCGACGGTGATGTCCTTGCCCACGACCAATCCTTCGAGCTGGTGAAACTGCGATTCATGCGTCGCGTCAGTCGCTTCATTGCGAAATACCTTGCCGGGCACAATGATGGCAAATGGCGGCTGATGACTTTCCATATAACGAATCTGCACCGGCGACGTGTGCGTGCGCAAGACAAACCCCGGCTTGTCCTTGATGAAAAAAGTGTCTTGCATGTCGCGCGCCGGATGATCTTTGGGCACGTTCAGCGCGTCGAAGTTGTGCCATTCGTCTTCCAGCTCGGGACCGGTCGCCACAGAAAATCCTTGCTTGGCAAAAATGGCGTAGATTTCTTCCAGCACCAGAGTCAGCGGATGTAATGAATTTTTTAGCGACGACTGGTCCATATAGATTTTATTCTACTCCAAATGTTTGCCATTACCCAGCCGTCGCTCTTCGAGCTTTGGCGGGCAAGGCAGCCTTGCGGGCAGACCTTTTTGCCGTGCTTGGCGATGGTTGCCGTCGCGCAGTCCTCGCACAGTATCATGTGCTTGTTACAAGTTTTGTTTTCGCAATTGATAAATTGCTCGCTGGGCGCGCCGCAATGATCGCAACGGCCGATGACTTTGTGCTTGGGATCGTCGGTATAAAATCCCAGCATCAGACGTCGGTCAAAGACATAGAGCTTGCCCTCAAAATCCTCATTAGGGAATTGTTCCATGTAGGACACGATGCCACCATCGAGCTGATAGACATCGCTGAAGCCTTGGGTGATCAGATAGCCGCTGGCCTTTTCGCAACGCACGCCGCCGGTACAGACCGTCACGACGGTTTTATGTTTCAGGTGTGCGATGCTTGCGATGATTGTGGGCAAGTCGCGAAAATTTTCCAATGGAGGACAGATGGAGCCGGCAAACTTGCCGACTTTGTGCTCGTAGGCATTGCGCATGTCGATAATATAGAATTCGTGCTTGTCAGACGAAGCTTTAGCGGAGTCTGAGATCCAACTGTGCAGTTCCGCCGCCGGCAAATGCTTGCCCGTGACTTCGTTCGGGTCAATATCACAGAGGCCGAGATTGCCGGTCACGATCTCCTCGCGCACCTTCACTGACAGTTTAGGAAAAGCCTGGCCGTTGCCCGCACTGCGCTTGAAATGAATATTCAAAAAGCGCGGATCGCTTTGCAGCTCTTTGATAAATGCTTCAGTGTCGGCGGTCGCACCTTCAAACGTGAAATTGATGCCTTCGGAGGCAATGATAAGGCGCCCCTTAAGACTGTACTTGCTACACAGATCAAATATCCAATCCTTCACTTTCAAAGGGTCATCAATGCGCACGTATTTGTAGAACAGCAGTATTTGCCAGTCATTCATAAACAAAAGCTTACCAGAAAAGGTTTATTTTACCAATGCGCTATACTACGGTCATGGAAAACGTCGAAATCGATGACAAGTTACTGGTCCGAGACGCATTACGCGATGCCGAGCTGTATCGTCATATCATCGATCGCTATCGTCCCAAGCTATTGCGCTATATCGGACACTTGGGCGTGCGGGACCGCTCGCAACAAGAAGACCTGCTGCAGGAAGTCTTCATCAAAGTCTATCGCAACCTCAACGGTTACAATGCCGACTTTGCTTTTTCATCGTGGATCTATCGCATCACTCACAATGAGACCATGAGTTACTTTCGTCGAAAACGGTTGCAGCCGCTGTCGTTGGACAGTTTCCCCGACCCCGACTTTCTGCTTATTCAAGAAAATGAAGAAGCAGAAGAAATCATCGACACGGAGCGTATTAAAGAAATAATAAAGACGTTGGACCAGAAATACAAAGAAGTCATTATTTTGAAATATTTTGAAGACAAAAGTTACGATGAAATCGCCGATATCCTGCAAAAGCCCCCCGGCACTGTCGCGACACTCTTGAGCAGAGCCAAGCAAAAGTTAAAATCCCTTCTCGAACAACCATTATGACCGACCAAACATTCAACAATAAAATACTGGACCGTATCCGTACCGAGCGCTTGGTGCCGCGCAGTCGTTGGTATTTCATCACCGAACACTGGTTCGTGGTCACACTAATCGCCGTTGCGACATTCATGGGCAGTATCGCGGTCACCAGCACGCTTTTCATATTGACTGATCATGACTGGTTTGCGGTGGCATATTTGGATGAAGGATTATTCTATCACATCGTAAAGACCATTCCTTATCTATGGCTGGGTATCATTATAGTGGTGCTGATAACAATGTATATCAATATCAAAAAAATAGGCCGCGGCTATCGCTACGCGTCATGGAAGATAGTGGTTTGGAGTTTACTGGCAAGTGTCAGTATCGGTCTGGTATTGTTTTTATCCGGTATCGGCGGCCCGCTTGATGACTATTTTGATCATCATGTCCCAGGATATCAAGCGGTTATCAGTACCAACAGAAGCATTTGGATGTACCCGGAAAATGGCCTCTTGTCGGGAAGAGTCGGTACAATCAGCGGTACAACCTTCAATTTAATTGATAATGACAAGCAACCGTGGGTTATCACTATCACTGCTGACACGAAATGGAAACGCAGTACCGTTATCCCCGGCAAGCGAATAAAAATAACCGGCGATATGGACGGTGGTAATCATTTTACCGCTACGGCTATTTTCCCCTGGAGGAATTGAAAGAAAACAAGAAAGATCGCGTATCAAAGGGGTAAGTTGGCACCCAATTATTATTTATAATGCTTGCTTACCCATTTATCTTATGAAAAAAGCATTCCTTAGTGCGGGACTTGTACCTCTCGTTTTCGGCGCATTTGTATTTACAGCATCTGCTCAAACTACTACTGCCGCTCCAGCTAAAGCAGCCACCAACACCACCTTGGCCGCTGATCGTCAGACCTACATCACTGACAAAGCTGAATTAAAAGCCGACAGAGCGCAATTGGCAACTGATGTCAAAGCGCTTGCGGCTGCTCAAAAGGCAAAAAACATCGCTGGCATTACTTCTGCAAAATCAGTAGTAGTTGGCGATAAAGCGACTGTCAAGACTATCGCCGCAAAAGTAAAAGCTGATGCGAAGAAAATCGCTGATGATCGCAAGGCGGCAAAACCTGTTACAAAATCACATCATAAGAAGACAGGCACAAAGACGAAGACGAAGACGAAGAAAAATTAACATTTCTCTTATTGTAAAAAATCCCTTATAGGGATTTTTTTTATTTACGGTTTCATTTCCAAGCAAACGGAATTCATGCAGTAGCGCTGGCCAGTTGTTTCCGGTCCATCAGGAAAAACGTGGCCCAAATGCGAACCGCACTGCGCACAGACCACTTCGACGCGACTCATGCCGTGACTGCTGTCTTCCTTGAACTCCACCGCGCCTGGCAATGCCTCATCAAATGAAGGCCAGCCGCTCTTGGAATCAAACTTGGCGCTCGAAGCAAAGAGCGGGTTGTCGCAGGCCGCGCAATGATACGTGCCGTCGCCATGCTCATTGACATACTTGCCTTTGAACGGTGCTTCGGTGCCCCGCCCTCGCAATACTTCGTATTGATCGGGCGTCAATTTCTTCTGCCATTCTTCTTCAGATTTAATTATTTTTTCCATAATACTAACTCGTTTTTACATTCACTAATAATTCCGCGAACTGCTTCTGCACTTTTTCCAACTTGGGATTGATGACCACTTGGCAATAGCCGGCATTCTTGTTTTGCGCGTAGTAGTCACGGTGATAGTCTTCGGCTTCGTAAAAATGTTCCAATGGCACGACTTCCGTCACTGCCGGCGCGCCCATGACATTTGATTCATTAATCTCTTTGATGAATGATTCAGCCTGTTCTTTTTGTTCCGCTGTGGTGTAGAAAATGACGGAACGATATTGCGTGCCGACGTCATGACCTTGCTGATTGAGCGTGGTCGGATCATGACTGCCGAAAAACACCGTGAGCAGATCCTTATATGATACTTGCGCCGGATCATATTCGATCAGCACCGCTTCGGCATGACCAGTAGTACCGGCAGAAACTTGTCGATACGTAGGATTGGCAGTCGTGCCTCCGGCATATCCCGGTAGCACACTGGTCACTCCACGCATCATCTTGAATACCGCTTCGGTACACCAGAAGCATCCTCCACCAAATACCACCTTTTTTATTTCATTCATACTAGTAGTATACATCCTGAGCCGTATTACAAAATGTTGTTCGAGGATTATTCCGCTATTTAACCGAAAGTAAATGTATAGGCATCCAATCCCGCGCCTTCGACTTGTATCTGCAGCGTATGCGCGCCATAGTCAGTGCCATCGATCAGGTCGTACAGTTGATGAGCTTGCACGGTGACCGTGCCATGAGGTTGTCCGTCTAATGTCAGTTGTAGTGTCACGGGATGTTTGGCGCTGGCGACCATATAGACATGCTTAGCGTTATATTTATATACAATATGGGCTTTGTCAGTAGCAGTTTCGGCATATTGATATTGGAAATTCCATGTGCCGTCGAGATAAAGAGTGTTAGGTTGAATGATCGCCGGCAAGGTCAGTGTTTGGTTTTCAATTTTTCCTTGCGTGCCATTGCCCAAGTACTGGTTACGTTCAGCGCCGAAATATGTTTCCGGGCTTTGCACACCACTGTCAGTAAGCGCGATGGCAGTGGCGGGATCAGCGGTGCCGGTGGGAATAGCGGTGGTACTTCCTAAGACAGTATTTCTTTCGGCCAATGCGGCTTGAATGGCGCTTTCAGTCACGGCATAATCCCCTTCGCCGATATGGTCATGCACCACATTGCCGTCAATATCGATCAAATATTCATGCGGCCAGTATTGGTTGGCGTAGGCATTCCATGTGCCCATATTGTTATCAAGCACGACCGGATATTTGATACCGGCTTTTTGCACTGCCGCAGTGACATTGTCGATATTCTTTTCAAAATCAAATTCGGGAGTGTGGACACCGACTATGACCAGCCCCGCGTCTTTGTACTTTTGATACCAAGCATTGAGATAAGGGATGGTGCGCTGGCAATTGATGCAGCTGTAGGTCCAGAAGTCGACCAAGATGACTTTCTTGCCGACCAGGTCCGACAATTTGAATGGCACGGCATTGATAAATCCTGAAGGATCAACCAACTCTTTGGCTTTTTTATATTGAGAAGATTTATGCGCCAGCACCGACGTGCGGTCTTGAGCGGCTGCGGCCAATATCGGTGGCAATGGCGCAATGGTAACATCGGGTGCAGTGCTGGCATTGTTAGCCGGTTTTTTAATTTCAATAAAAGTAATGGCTGCGACGATAGCGATAAGCGCGATGCCGAGTAAAATATTTTTTCTCATGATTTAACTTTTTAATTCCTTACTTTTAATAGCTGTATCGCCCTGAGCCTGTCGAATGGTTGTGCTTGCCAGATATGACAAGAAGCCGGGAATGATGGGCAAGATACAAGGACTGAGGAATGATGACAGTCCGGCAAAAAAAGCGATGGCAGTATTTACGATGGTTAGAGAAGAAATACCCGCTCCGGCGCTGGTACCGACATTCAAATTGGTAAGGATGGTGGTAAGAAATGGAATGTTGGCAATTTGTGAAAGCTCGCCGGTGAATATCAAGATACCGATGATAACAAGCAGTGCGCCGAAAAAATATTCAAGGTAGACCAGCCATTTTCCCGCCTTATCGATCAGCGACTGGGCTCGATCCGTGAATAAGCCCACTAACAAAAACGGTATGCCGATGCCAAGCGTGTACGCCATCAATAGCACAAAAGAGCTGCCGGCCTGAACGGTGGCCAATGCCAAGATGGCACCCAGTGCGGCACTGACACACGGCGTCCAGCCCACGGCAAAAGCCGCGCCGAAGACAAATGAGGTCAGATAGACCGATGAAAATTTTCTCTTGACGGCAATGGTGTGATCGCGCGTCAGGAATGCCGGCTGTATCAATTTCAAAAGAAACAATCCGAATAAGATAATGATGACTCCCCCGGCACGGCCCAGCCACAGCTCTGTCATGGCTGATGCATGCGACAAAACCGTTTGCAATAAAATGCCGACAATGGAAAATATGACGGAAAAACCCAATACAAAAAACACGCTACTATAAAATACATTCCAATTTCTTTTCATACTGACAGTATATTTTCTCAGAAACAAAATGTCAAGTTAACTTGACATACTATATTCTGATCAATAGTTCTTATCGATATAAGAACGAGTGGAAATCTTGGCGATGATCATGACCATGAAGGTGATGAACAGCCAGGGATCGACGGCATGATGAAAGCTCTGCACCACCATACCCATTGCCAGCAGTGTCGTGCCGGCAATGAAAGCGCCGCGTCCTGCGACGATGCGATGGTGCGCCTCGCGTTCATCGCGATGTTTTTCGCGCACGGTGAATGCGGCAAACAAACCGAAAACCGCCAAAGCGATGATCAGCAGCCCGGCCAGCATCATATCGGGCATCCACCAGCCGAAAGGATTGAGCAGCAGGAAAAAGACCACGCATACGATGGTCATGACAATATATTCTTTGAGTGAAACGCTATCTTTTTGCATATTATTCTCGAACAATGGTAAATATTTTTTCGACCGGCACTTTGAAATAATGCGCGATAGTCAATGCCAAATGCACCGACGGCGCGTACTTGCCTTTTTCAATGGCGATGACGGTCTGTCGACTGATCGACAGCGCCTGTGCCAGCTCTTCTTGCGTTATGCCTTTCTTGGCGCGAAAGGCATAGACTTCATTTGCTATATATTCTCTCATACTTTGCGCTTTCACTCTACCAGAGTTTTCATAACATGTAAAGATGGCTTTACATGCTTTTATAGCGCGCTCCCTTGTTCATACATAAAGAGATCGTCACCGGATTGCTGCCAGGCTGCTTGCACGGGAGCGATGATGCGCCAGGTTTCCAATACTTCTTCGGCTGAAATAAAAAATTCATGATGTCCGGCAATGACATCAAGGAAGACGGTTTCGTAAGAATGCTCGCGCGCTTGTCCTGAGCGTAACGAAGGATCATGCAGAGCAATGACATTAGTCGCTCCGTCTTTGTAAAAAATAGTCAGGTCGGTCTTTTTTTCTTTCAATGCCTTGCCTGTCTTCACTTCAATAGTACCGGTAAAAATGGGACCGCTTGATTGCAAGGTCAATGATACGAATGTTTCGACGACACTGGTCGGATTGCCCACCGCTTCGCGATAGCCGTTGTATTGTCCCCGCTTGACCGACTCAGGAATGACGGAACATTCTTTCAATAGTTCGAGGCGATTAATAGGGTGCAACGCCAGGGCGGCCGTTTCCAACAGATGGCTGGCGAAGTCGCGCAAGGCTCCGGTCTGTTCATAAAATTCCGCCCGCTTTTCAATGGTCAGCGTTTCCAATGCCGTGACTTGGATCTTTTCAATCGTGGCGAGATCGAGTGTGCTGTCGACCAGCGCGCGTACCGGTTTTTTTGCCAAGTAATGATCGATGCGATAGACCTGGTCTTCATTAAAATATGTATCGATGTGACTGATCAGTGCTTTGGCATCTGCCAAATCGATGCCGAACGGTTTTTCCAACAATACTTTCGTCTGCGGCATTTTTGCCAAGCCGCTTTTGCCCAATTGCTCGATGATGGGCGATGCTACCGTCGGCGGCACGGACAGATAAAACAATCGCTGGGCTGGAGTGCTCCACTCTTTCTCGATGCTTTCCAGATACTTCGCCAACCGTTCGTATTCGGCCGCGTCTTCCAGATCCATCTTGAACAGGTCGGGCTGGTCATCGCGACGCGTGATACCGACGACTTTGAAATGCTCCGGTAACAACTCCTTTTTGCCCAAGCTCTCAATAGCCGGCAACAATTTGCGCTGCGCCAGATCGCCGGTAATGCCAACCAATATAATAATCGTCGGTGAAGTATTCATACTATAATACTGGCTCGCGGTGCCGTTGTTTGAAATATCGGCCTTCCAGCGAGTAGTGGTCGTAGCCGTGGAAAATGAAGGCCAGGTTGACGCCGAGCAATATCAAATGCGGCCAGACGACTTCGCCGAAATAAAACAGTGACAGCGTCAAGAACATGAGGAAAAATAACGCCGTGAAGCGGATTTCGATGCCGAGAATGAAAAATATTCCGATCAATATCTCGACGATCAGCGCGCCCAGCACCACGAACAACGCGGAGAAATGAAAATAGTTGGTCAGATGATATTGCGTGACGGTATCCAACGCCAGGCTGCTGTGAAAAAGTTTGGCGTACCATGACGCGTACAATGCCGAGATACCGAAGAGCACGCGCAATGCCGGAAACGCGTACGGTTCGAATAGCTCCTTCATCCGCCGCAGCCACTGCGAAGGAGGAGTATGCGCGTGCCGATAATAATCCAACGACCATGCTCCCCCGCCCAATATCATATTAATGATGATCTCACCGAGATAGTTCAGGTACGTCAGCATATACATTTTGTACACGATCACTGACAGAATAAAAATAACCAATGCGACGAATGCGCTTTCTCGCACCCACAATCCGACCACGATCAATATACCGAGAATATACAAAATGATTTGCAATAGTCCGGCATGGCTGCCGACCAAACTGGCGAAAGGAATTTCCGGCCCGAACAATGCGTGATAATATGCGGCGGCGATCAGACTGAGGCCCAAGGTCAAACGCGCGATGAATGGTGCCCAGCGCTTGGCTTTCATAAGCACAGGTTCCAAGGCAGTTTCCGCTCGGCGAGAAATGGAGATCAAAAATACTCCGACGACCAAAATGATACCGATCATGGTAGCCAGGAAAAATTGCATGCTGTTAGTGGCGATCAAACTGAATGGATCGGGCGACGCATGGCTGACATCATATTGAATGGTGGCGCTGTTCAAGACATACGCTTCATGCGCCGAAGCCAGATGAAAGGAAACAAAAAAGA
>JAYVMR010000005.1:0-8864 GCA_043758875.1 Candidatus Nomurabacteria bacterium
AAAAATCTGCCGCAGGGCAGATTTTTGGCGTTTTGTGCTCCCGGTAGGAATCGAACCTACATCATAACTTCCGCAAAGTTACGTCCTATCCATTGAACGACGGGAGCAATATTCTTCGCCCGCTGAAGCTTTAGCGAAAGCGGGTATTATCAAACTAGAAGCCGAGGTGTTCAAACAATTTGATACTTCGGGATTCTCGCATCTCAACCTCGGGAATGTGAAGCAAAAGTGCCGCCCGGACGTTTTCTGCCGTTACTCCTTGCAACGGCAGGCCCAGTAAAGAAATGAATCCTCCCTTGACGAGCAGTAACAGCTTATCCTGTTTATCAGTTTCGTCAAGCCAGAATTGCGTGATGTTGGCGTAGGCGATCTTTTCGTCATTGATGGACACGCCGTCTTTGTTGATGGTGATGGTCAGGTGCTTGGGCGGACGCAAGGCATAGATCACCACTGTCACGCCGGCAATGATGGCGAAAATGCCGAAAAAGAAATCGCCGTAGAAAAATGCCAGGATAGCCACGATCAAGGCGATCAATCCGACATACCAATTCCAATCACGATGACGTTCTTGCGGTTCGAATTCAAGCGTGGTCCAAGTCAGGGTGTCCATGACACTAGTGTAGCATGCATCGGCATGAATACCGGTCACCAACAAGTAGGTGACCAAGGAAGTCCGCATGTCGTATAGTATGTCTAGAAATGAACGGTCAATGGACTGCCCAGGCCGGTCACGTAGTCGTAGTTGATATGAGCTTTGCAATAATATCCGCACGTGCCGTTGCTGCCTCGTTTGATATCGCGAAAATAACTGTTGCCTTTGCCGGAGGATTTGTCTCTATAGAAATTGTTATTAGTGGCGGACAAGCCGAGTGAATGAATGGCGGCCCATTGCGGCGCGCCGGCTGAGGTGCCGCCAACGACATACCAGCCGGCTTGCGGGCCGCTTTTATATATCGAATATCCCGATGTCATATCGGCATTATAAGAGACGTCGGGAACGGAGCGATACTTTGTCGCGTGCGGAAGGGCATGCATTGTCTGGTAAGACGGGGCGGGTTCGTACTGGGAGATACCGCCACCTGAGCCCTTCCACGCGGTTTCTGATACTCTGCCGTTTTTGGTGATGCGCAAATGGGTGCCGCCGACACTGATGACATTGACTGAGGCCGCCGGCCAGGTAGCGCCGGTGCCATGGTCACCGGAGGCTGCAAAAAATGAAGCATGGTAAGAGCTGAGAAAATGATTATCTAACGATGTTTCATTGGGGAATTCACTACCGCCCCAACTCATGGAAATGGCGACGACGTCGCTGCGGTCCCGCGCATAATCGACAGCGCTCATCAGGTTGGCGCCGCTTTGAGTGGCGGCTTCGACCAGCAGTATCTTTGCATTAGGGGCGATGGCATGCGCCCACTCGACATCGAGCGCAGTTTCAAAACCCCACCCTCGGTCGGCCATTTCTTTTCCCATGACGTGTTGCTCAAGGCAGTGATTATTCACTGTACATGCCGGCAGATTAAATTGCTTGCTGAATACTGCCAGGTCATTTTCGACAGTATCGCTGATGCCGACATCAATGATGGCGATCGTGCCCTGACCGCCGGTCTGTGGCAAATGATACGCCCGCTTGATCTGATCCGGCGTCATGCCTCGCGGTTTCGTACCCATCTTTCCATTTATATGAATAGGCGGCCGTCCTCGGAAATTGTTAAAACGATACGTCGCAAAGCTGCTGGTCGGCAATACGATCAAGCTGATAAAAAATCCTCCCACAATGTATTTGATATGTTTCATGCCTCCAGTATGGCAAATGGATGGTCAAGAATATCCGAAGAAATTATAAAGGATTCTTTATAAAAAATGATTGAATTCGTCCTTATAAATATAGTATAATAGAGATATGAAATCACTTGCTACAACAGTAAAAAAGATTCACCCAAAAAGCTTTTCTGTAAAAGCTTTGGATAAAAGTGCGATCAAGTCAGGTTCTTTTGATGCTATGCGAACATCGTTTGCGATTGAGGGTATTCGTTTCAGCGAGGCACAGTTTACTGCCTTAAAGACCGCTCGCCATTTCAATAAATAATCTCTCCATCAAATCATATTCATTTTTCACCGCGCATTGAAAATCCGCTTTCGCTGTGGTAGAGTGCAAAGACTTCACCAGCAAACGAAGTCTCAAAAATGGAAGTGTGGCTGAGTGGTTGAAGGCAACTGTCTTGAAAACAGTCGTATGGGAAACCGTACCGTGAGTTCGAATCTCACCACTTCCGCAAAATAGCTGTGATATAATCCTCCCATGATACAGGAGACGAAGTATATCTTTATAACCGGCGGGGTAGTGTCAGGTTTAGGTAAAGGTATTATGGGAGCCAGCATCGGACTGATCTTGAAATCCAGCGGCTTCACCGTCGAAGCGCTCAAAATGGACCCGTATCTCAACATCGATCCCGGCACCATGTCTCCTTACGAGCACGGCGAAGTCTATGTCTTAGGTGATGGATCGGAGACCGACTTGGACTTGGGGCACTATGAGCGATTTTTGAATACCGAATTGGCCGGGCGCAGCACCATGACTGCCGGCAGGATCTACGACACTATCTTAAAAAAAGAACGCACCGGAGAATTCTTAGGGCGGACCGTGCAGCTCATTCCGCATATTACGAATTTCATAAAGAATACCTTTACGGTCAGCGAAAGCGATATCAAGATCATCGAGATCGGCGGCTCGACTGGCGACATGGAAGCCGAAGTATTCTTGGAAAGCTTGCGCCAGTTCAAGCGCGACCATGAAGGCCAGGTGTTGCACGTGCATTTGGGTTACGTGCCGTATTTGCAAGTGTCGGGAGAATACAAATCCAAGCCATTGCAAAATTCCTTGCGCGAACTGCTGCGTCTGGGCATACAGCCCGACATCATTGCTGCACGCTATGAGCCGCACAATGGCGCATTGTCGCAAGAACTGTTGGAAAAAATCGCGTTGTTCGGCAATTTGCACAGTAATAATGTCTTGCCCTGTCCCGATCTGGAAAATATTTATAAAGTGCCGTTGCATCTCATCAATAATACCGAGGCTGTCGCGTTGTTGTCCATATTCTGCCAGACCGACCTGCAACCGTCACTGCCAAAGTTTTTCAATAACTATCAGATCCCCAAATCAAAAGCCGTGCGCGTGGCATTGGTTTCAAAATACACCAAATTGTCCGATGCGTACCTCAGCGTCATCGAGTCGGTCAAGATCGCCGCCACCGCCAATGACGTGGGGTCACAGATCGAGATTGTTGACGCCGATGATGAGCTGCTGTTGGAGAAATTGGCGCAGTATGACGCGATCATCATACCGGGCGGCTTCGGGTCTCGCGGCATGGAAGGCAAGATAAAAGCCGTGCAGTATGCGCGCGAGAACAAGGTTCCGTTTCTGGGGATCTGCCTGGGCTTGCAACTGGCCATCGTGGAATACGGACGAAACATGCTGGGGCTGACCTGCGTGTCGCGCGAAATGGACGACACTAAAGACGACCAGGAATTTGTCATTGATTTCATTCCCGAGCAATTGAAAGTAACGCAGAAAGGCGGCACGATGCGATTAGGAAATTATGACTGCGTGTTGCGCGCGGGCACGAATATCCAAAAAATGTTTGGCGTCGAGCAAACGACCGAGCGTCATCGCCATCGCTTGGAAGTACAAAACCGCTATGTCGAACAGTTGGAAAAAGCCGGCATGATCGTTTCCGGGAAATTCCACAAAGAGGGCAGCGAGGACTACTTGGTCGAAATGATCGAATTGGACAGCGCTCAGCATCCGTATTTTGTTGCCACGCAAAGCCATCCGGAATTCTTATCCCGCCCCGACGCGCCACATCCTTTATTCGACGGGTTGATCAAAGCCGCGGTGGCGAGGATAGCATAATGAAATATCTCGGCATAGACTATGGTACCAAACGCGTCGGCATCGCTATTTCCGATGACAACGGCGAGTTCGCATTTCCCAAAGCGATCGTCTCAACAGAGCAAGCAGTGGCGGAAATAGCAGTGATGTGCGAAAAAGAACATATCGATGGTATCGTGATCGGCAAGTCAGTGGCTAGTAACGGATTGGAAAATGACATCACTCCGCTCGTCGAACGTTTTAAAGAAAAACTAAGTTTGGCGGTTAAACCGCCAAAACCGCCGATATATTTCGAACAGGAAAGCTTTTCGACCGTGGAGGCGCATCGCTATCAGACGGCAGCGGGGCACCGGGACGATTCGGCAGCCGCCATTATTTTGCAACGATTTTTAGATACGCATAAGATATAATAAGCATATGAATGAAGAACAATATATTTCCATAGATGATTTCAAGAAGATTACCGCCAAAATAGGCAAGGTCTTGGTGGCTGAAGCGGTACCTGACTCGGACAAGCTTATTCGCTTTGAATTGGATTTCGGAGAGGAAAACCCGCGGCAGATCTTGTCCGCCATTCGCGAATGGTATCCCGAGCCGGAAGCATTGATCGGCAAGCAGATGTTATTCGTCATTAACTTGGCACCGCGCACGATCAGGGGATTGGAATCAAACGGCATGCTGATGGCGGTCGACGGTGTCGATGGCGCGCCGGTCTTTTTGGTGCCCGACTTGCCGGTGCATCCTGGCACAACAGTGCGATAGTAGGATATACTTACTGCGTGACCACACGCTATTTGCAACTCGCTCATCATCACGCAACAGGAGTAACGCTCACCGACACGGTGCTGCGTTTTGTTGTGCTGACACAGCATACGTACGGAGTAATACCGGAGCGCTATGCCGAGCTGGCAGTGCCCGCCGGTTGTCTCGATAACGGCACGATCATCGACAAGTCGCGCTTCGTGAATTTCTTGAAAGGGGTGCGTCGCGCGCATAAGCTCGACCATATCAATCTGGTCTTGGATGCCGCGCAGATCCAAACGCTGACACTGTCCACCAAGGGCGCGGCCCCATTATATGTCAGAGAGGCGATTGAAAAAGTATTCAAATTGCCGGCCAAGGATATCGTCTATGAATACAAAGCGGTCGGAGGTAAAGATACCACCACTGTCATGCAGGTTACTGGCATTCCCAAAACGGTGGCGCAAGGATTTATCGATGCGTTCAGAAGCGCGGGCATGACCGTCATTACCATTGAATCGGTCGGTCATGCCCTCAGCCGCGCCTTGCTGCCGACCACTCCTCACAGTACTGCACTGGTCGTCTCCATTGATACTCAGACCACGTCGCTGACGTTTGTGGTCCACGGTCGCGTGGCGCAAACACTGCATTTGGAATTTGGCGATGATGTCATCATCAAAGCCATTATGGACACAATGGCAGTGCCAGCAGCCGAAGCGGATCGCTTGAAACAAGAAGAGGGACTGATCATGCAGCCATCACGCGCCATCTTTGATACAGTGGTAGATGATTGCGTGGCATTAGTAAAACATATCAATGAGACCTATATCGCCTGGCGCACCGCTCATCCGGCATTGCCGCCATTGGAAATGGTCTATCTGACCGGAGCAGGCAGCACGTTGCGAGGCCTGGATGAATACATCAGTGTCGGCTTGCGCGTGCCGGTCGCAGAGGGCAATGTCTGGGCCAACTGCCTGTCATTCGATGAACACATCCCGTCATTGCCGCAACAGGCCGCAGTGCGCTATGCCGCCGCTATTGGCGTGACGCTCGTCGCTCCGCATATGCTGAATTTGGTGCCGCATGGCCACAAGAAAATGCTCCATCGCAAGCATATGGTCCGCGTTTCCGGCAAGATACTGCTCAGTTTCATTCTCGGCGTGGCGGTGGGATTCGCAGTGGCCAAGCTTATTGCCATGCCTGGCATTCATACCAGAATACTGGACGTACTTCACAAAATACAAGCTCGATGGTAAAGTACCAGAGCTCCTTGCCCTTGTAGTTCAATGGATAGAACAGGAGACTTCTAAGCTCTTGATGTAGGTCCGATTCCTGCCGAGGGCACCAACCTTAGAAAAAAGTCGCGCGATTAGCTCAGTTGGTAGAGCGGCGCTTTTACACAGCGAAGGTCGCAGGTTCAAGTCCTGCATCGCGCACAAAAAGAAAAAATCACCGGTTTAGGATACCGGTGCTTTTTTCTTTTTGTGCGTCCTAAGCAATCAAAATTAAAACACCCCGTAGGGTGCTTTCTTTGTCTTGAACAATCTGCGTACTAGGTACATCACTATTAATAAAATGAGCATAGGGAAGGGTTTAATCTTAAGTAGTATACGATAGAGCCGTAAAAATCTTTCCATCATAAAAAAATCCCCATACAGCTACAACAGCTGTATGGGAACATAGTCATGTAATGAGTATTATCCTTTAAAAATATTTTTAAGGCATCTCACAATTCTTCTTGTTTTTGCTCGGGTTCTTTTTTGATTGAATCGTTTACCTTCGATTCTTCTTAACTCAACTTTAATAAGAGTTTCCTTGTGCCCAGCCATTCCCATTTCCATTAATTTACTGCTCATAATATATGTACAAATTTTCCTTACTGTACTCATCTCATTCCATTCTGTCAAATTTCCTCATTTTAGTGTACGCTACGTCCATGCACATAACGATTTTATTCGAAAACGACGAAGTCATGGTCATCAACAAGCCGGCAGGATTGATGGTCCATTCCTCTGGTAAACCTACGGAGGGCAAGGCCACCCAGCAATACACCTTGGTGGATTGGATACTGAAGGAGCGGCCAGACATTGCCGGAGTCGGTGAACCCCAAGCGGGTATCGAACGCCCCGGTATCGTTCACCGTCTCGATGAAGACACGTCGGGGGCACTGATCATTGCCAAGACTGCCGCGTCATTTGAAGATCTCAAAGCGCAGTTTCAAGACCGCCGCATCCAAAAGGAATATCACGCATTCGTCTGGGGACATTTCAAAGAACGATCAGGCATCGTCGATGAGCCGATCGGACGCAGCAGCGGGGATTTCCGTCGCTGGCTGGCCGGCCGAGGCACCAGAGGAGAAACGCGAGAAGCGGTGACGCGCTGGCAGGCGGTGGAACAATTTGTCGATGAAAATGATGAGGTATTCTCTTTTATGCACCTTTTCCCTAAGACCGGCCGCACCCACCAGCTCCGGGTCCATATGAAATACTTGCAGCGCCCGATCGTGGCTGACAGCCTCTATGGGGCGTCAAAACAGCCAGCACTGGGATTTGCCCGAATGGCGCTCCATGCCCGCACCATAACGTTTTTTAGCCTTAACGGCGACCCGGTCGCTGTGGAAGCGCCGTATCCGGAGGATTTCCAGCACGCCCTTGCAAAATACGCTAATGCGTGATAAAGTGCTGTCCTGTATGGCTATCGCATTTACTCCAATAGATATCGAAGCGCGCAAGCAGCTGGAATTCACTTCCGGTGACACTGTGCGCGTTTGGTCCAAGATCGAAGATAAGGGCAAGTACCGTCTACAAGCGTTTGAAGGATTGGTCCTCGCGCGCAAGCACGGCGCCACCCCTTCAGCGACTTTCACTGTACGTAAGATCTCAAACAGTGTTGGAGTGGAACGCATCTTCCCTTTGTATTCACCATCGATCGACAAGATCGAGATCACCAAGCGCGCCAAGACTCGCCGTTCCAAACTCTACTACATCCGTGACAAGGCAGCCAAAGAAATCCGCCGCAAGATGAAAACCATCATCGGTCCTCAGCAATCAAAAAAGAGCAAGCTCGAAATCCCTGAAACTCATACCGAAGAAGTTGCTTCAGAAGAATAAAACTGGAAATTCTCGAAAAAGTGTACTATAGTCAAATCGTTGTTTCATAACAATAATGCCCAGGTGGTGAAATTGGTATACACGTATCCTTGAGGTGGATATGCCTTCGGGTGTGGAGGTTCAAGTCCTCTCCTGGGCACAATATAAAACGAGCTAGGTCTGACCTAGCTCGTTTTATTTCTGGGCCAATAATAGGTATACTATAGACCATGGACGAATCATTTATTCAGAAATATTTCTTCTCGGCATTGCTGGTGGTGGCGATCGCACTAGGAATCATTTTGTTCTGGCCATTTTTTAAAATCATCATTTTGGCGGTGGTCTTTGCCGTATTGTTGCACCCGCTCTATGCTTGGCTGCACAGAAAGGTACGCTTTCCAGCACTGGCGTCATTGCTGACTATCATCTGCTTCATTCTTATCATTTGCATACCGACATTCTTCGTTGGCATGCTGGTCATTCGTCAATTCCAGAACATGTACCAATGGATCGCGCAACACGGCTCATTGGACACCATACTGCATACCGCCACGCTGCATCTGCATCACGCCTTTCCGGAAATCAATGTCAATCTGCAAGACAAGTTCAACGCCACTATCACCGCGATCACTTCTCAGGCAGGCACTTTTTTCACTGCCACACTGGTCACACTGGTTTCATTCATTCTGATGCTGCTCTCGATGTTTTATTTCTTGAAAGACGGCGCAGCTTGGAAGGAAGCGCTGATCGAGTTCAGCCCGCTGTCATTCGAAAGCAACAGCACCATCGTGGCCAGTTTGAAAAATACCATCAGCGGCATCTTCAAAGGCTACTTCGTGGTCGGCTTGGCGCAAGGCATCACCACAGGGTTAGGGTTTTTCCTTTTCCATATTCCGCATCCGGTGCTGTGGGGATTGTTGGCGGCATTCGGCTCATTGGTACCGACTATCGGCAGCAGCTTGATCGCCGTGCCGGCAGTGATCTTCCTTTTTGTCATTGGCAGAACCGGCGCGTCAGTCGGCTATGCGCTCTGGGCCATTGGCTTGAGCATGACCATCGATAATGTCTTGAACCCGTATGTCGTGGGCAGGCAAATCGCCATTCACCCGCTGCTCGTGCTGTTTTCGATCTTGGGCGGTGTCACC
>JAYVMR010000006.1:0-6835 GCA_043758875.1 Candidatus Nomurabacteria bacterium
CGCCCCACCTTCCCTGCGCCCCCCCCCACCGCACACACCCTTCCTACGACTGGGCTGCCAATAAAGGCTACGGCACACGCGCTCACATTCGAGCAATAAAAAAAGGAGGTCCGACCTCCTTGCACCGCACGACATTTCTTAAAAATATTTTTCAAACTAAGATGTAAGTAAAAGGGTTTCCGGAAAACTATAATTAATACAACTATATTTAATCTACCCTCTACTACTAACTTAGTTCCAAATTAAGGTATACACCCCCAGTATCGCCGCTGTTTCTGTCCTCAATACTCTGTTTGTAATTTTCATATGTTGTGGCGCATAGGAATCAATAATCGCTTCATCCTGCTCGTCCCAGCCGCCTTCGGGGCCGACATAGCATACTATTTTCTCCTTCGGCGCGCCGGTGAGGCTTGTAGCGGTAGCGAGCGGATCTAACACCACACCGTCAAACGGATACTGTTCAAAGCATTGTGCCAGGGTCATCGGGTCGGCGATGACCACTCGGTGTGTGCCGCCGCATTGCTCGACTGCCTCGTCACTGATGGCTTGCAGGCGATTAAGGCGCACTGCTTGCTTGACTGTTCTGCTGGTAATCAAAGGCACGATAGTATGCACGCCGAGCTCCGTCAATTTTTGTACCATCATTTCAAACGCATCGCCTTTGACGATACTGATGGCGGCGATGATATGGCGAGGAGGAACGTCTACCGCAGTGATAGCGGTCAGCGTGC
This sequence comes from Candidatus Nomurabacteria bacterium, assembly GCA_043758875.1. Taxonomy (GTDB): domain Bacteria; phylum Patescibacteriota; class Minisyncoccia; order Phycocordibacterales; family UBA9973; genus UBA4124. The sequence goes on from JAYVMR010000006.1 coordinate 732, forward strand.
CGGTAATCGAGCTATCAGTGGTGTCGGTAATGGTGAGGGTGTGCTCAGGACCGCCATCAATGAACAATTGAATGGCTTCTCCAGGGCGGATTTTCAATACGCGATTGATCTGCTTGGCAATGCGATCGTCATGTATCGTGATAGTCATGCCAACGTCTGCGAGAGGGATATGTTCCACCAAGAAACGGTGGATTTTCTTGTGACTCATCATGATGGCAGGTGAATGAAGAATGGCGCGTGCGGACTGGAAAAATTATGCACCAATGCCAATACTGCCAAGAGCATGATGATGACACCGATGACCTTGTTGAGAAAGGCCGCTTTCTCATAGCGCTTGCGCTGGGTGAATGCCACGTAGGCCAAGACCGACCACCAGATGAATGCGCCGATGAAAAAGCCGATGGCCACTTGCGCTCTGGTGAAGAGCGGCTGGTCAACGAACCGCGTCAGGAAAATACCGATGACGCCGAAGGCCAGGTAAGTCGAAGGATTGGTCAGTGCCAGGACGAAGGAAGCGAAAAAATGCTCATGCCAGGGCAGGTCGCGCTCGATCGTTTTCAGCGGGTCAGCCATGATCATGCGTAAGCCATAAAAGAACACGATGATAGTGGTGATAATAAAAAGCCAATGGGGAATATGATAAAAGCTGCGCTGGGAATGATGCAGACCCAACAGGATGATCACCGTCGCGGCGGTGTCGACCAAGGCAATGGCCAAACCAGAAATGACACCGGCACGCAAGCCATGCTTGACGGTGCGCTTCATGGTGATGAGTGCTACCGGCCCCAATGGCAAAGAAATGATAATGCCGATACCGATACCCCAAAGCAGATCAAGAAAAGGAAAATGCATAGTGTTATATTACCGTAATGTCGCGATATTCCCGACTGATGAAGAAAATAGTAATAATATTGACGACCAATAATAACAGCGTGAACCAAGAAAACCGATACCAGAGATCATAGAGTTGATACAAGCTGAATCCGCCCAGCAAGACAATGGCCAACGGGTAAGCCCAGAGACGGTTGGTCAGCAAGCCCCAGACCAAGGTCATTTTCACCACACCATGACTGAAAAAGTAAATAATACCCATGATTTGGTTTTGGGCGGAAATGGTGGCAGTGACAGATTGGATGATGGCTGAAAAAGGGTAATGATACAAATACAGTGCGGCGACGATTTTTTGTTCAAATAAGAAAAAAAATCCCATCGCCATGTCAGCAACCGCAATACAGCCATTGACAATGACCGTCGCAAAAAAAGCTTTATGAACGAGATTTTTTTCTTCCGTTGTATCCATGGATACAACGAAGTATAGCGCATTTTTTTGATTTTAGGAGTATTATAGAAAAATGAAATATAACAAAACATACTACATTCTTACCTGTGTCATCATTGCGGCAGTGGCGATATTTCTTATAAGCCGACCGCATCACACCGTCAGCCCATCCGTTTCGTCGACTGAAGGAACCATTGGTAACTTGCAGAAGAGCACACCGCCATGGCCGGCTGAGTTCACTCATTTGCGAGCACGACTGGCATCCAGCGGCTTGCCGGCACTGACTCAAGAAGGGACGGCATTACATATTCATCAGCACCTTGACATCATGGTAAACGGTCAGGCAGTCTCCGTACCGGCCGGTATCGGTATTGATCGCAATAATCAATACATTTCTCCTATTCACGTGCACGATACCAGCAATATTATCCATGTAGAATCGCCGGTGGTGCAGACATTCACGTTAGCGCAATTTTTCGATATTTGGGGGCTAACCTTTACTAACCAATGTATCGGCGGGGACTGTACCAATACGATGGCCACTTTGCGCGTCTATGTCAACGGGCAGCTCTATCAGGGCGACCCGCGCGCCATCGTTTTGGCCGCTCATCAGGAGATTTTTATCTTTTATGGCACAGGGGCGCAGTTGCCAAAATCCATTCCCGCAGCATTCGCATTTCCCGCCGGCTATTAACGGATGGTGATTTTTGTGCTATAAAACAAGCTCGGTATCTATTTGTCGATAATACCTAAGCATTATTAAACTCTATATATAAACATATGCAAGACGAAAATACAGCAGTAACTCCTGAAGAAACAGTTGAAGAAGAAAAAGCTCAGACTCCAGTTGTTGAAGAAATCGTTATGATTGACGAAGAAAAGGAAGAAGGAGAACAAGCACAAGGCTAATACCTCTATCCATGGTAAAAATCCCCGCGATTGATCACGGGGATTTTTCATTTCAAATAAGAAAATTTCCTGTATAGTGGTGGTATGAAACCTGCTATCGTTTTTAAAAACCACTGGTCAATTATCACTATCGGTATTTTGCTGGTGTTATTGGTCTTAGAGACTCGTTTTTTTATTTCCTCTTTTCATGCTGATTATGCGCAAGGGGTATTGCGACCCGACTATCACCACCACCAGCGATTGCCGTTAGTTACCTCGGTTGGACAATCGACTCCGGCGGTCAATGTCATTCAGCCATGGATGACGTTTGATTATGTTAATGTCGTGTATAACGTCCCTTCGAGTTATTTAAAAAATATTCTCGGTATCAATAATCCTAAGTATCCCAATATCCGCATCGACCGCTATGCCAAGGCCGTCAACATGAATCAAGCACTGCTTTTACAAACCATTCGACAATACATTTCCTCATATAAGTTGCAATAATCGATATGGATTTCTTGGCACAAACAATCTTACCGTACGTTCTGTTGTACAAATATTGGGCTTTGTTTGTTATCACTTTTTTGTCCTCATTGGCGATACCGATACCGGCCGGCACGTTACTGGTGGCCTCCGCCGCATTTGCCAGCCAGGGCTATTTCAATATTGTTATCGTCTTGACAGTAGTGATCGTGGCCAATATCATCGGCGATAATATTTCCTATTGGTTAGCACGCGCCTATGGCAAAAGAATATTCGATTATTTCTCTTTCACGCGCACGATCATCGAATCACAGAATTTCAAACTGATCGAGAGGGGTATTCGACAACGCCCGGGCTTGATCATTTTCATCAGTCGCTTCGAAGCCATCGCCACATTGTCGGTCAATGCGATCTGCGGCATGAGCGGCGTCACCTGGAAACGCTTCATGCTGTACGAAGTGATCGGTGCCATCGTTGATGGCGTGTTCTACGGCATGATCGGCTACCTGTTCGGCGATAGCTGGCAAGCGGTTAACAAATTGATCGGCAATTTTTCCATCATCATTTTTATCATCCTGATCGGTTGCGTGCTGGTCTTTTGGAAAAAAATAGTCAAGAATCTCAGCACCGAGCATTTTATAGAAAAGTAAAATTTGGTATACTATTGCTATGATTACTCTCTTCAGTATTGATCTTCATCTTTTTTACGCCCTACACAACTTAGCCGGACAATCGGCATTGGGTGACGCCGTTATTGTTTTCTTTGCCAAGTATTACCTCTTTGTCTTGGCCGGTATCATGACAGGCTTCATCTACAAGGATTATTATATTAGTCCGCGTCGGAAATTTTTATCAGGCGTCAGTGCGGTGTTATTGACGGTGGGGGCAAGCTTCGTTCTGGCACAAATCATTTATTATTTTTATCATCGGGCGCGTCCTTTTTTGGCATTACCCATCCATCACCTTTTGACTGAATCATCGTATTCGTTTCCTTCCAGTCATACCATTGTTATTTTCAGCATGGCGACGGCGGCATTGGCATACTCGAAACGCCTGGCCTATTTTCTATATATATCGGGATTCATTGTCGGCGCGGCGCGCGTCATGGCGGGTGTGCATTATCCGCTCGATATCCTCGGCGGCATTATCCTCGGCACCTTGATGGGATTGGTGGTGCAAGTTCTGGCAAAATCTGTCACCCGTCAAACCAATAATGCATTGCAATAAGTTCTGCACAGGATGGTATTGTACAAAATAAAGGTCATGGTATACTTTTACTATGAAAAATAAAATTGTAAGTGCGATCAGTGCGTTTTTGATTATTGGTTTGATTGGAGTAAGCGTAGCTCAGGCTGCTGTTACTTCTCCAAATGCTTCAGCTACAGGCGTAACAAAAGCAGCAGCTGCCGGCACTAAAGCTCCAATAGTAACAAAAAAGGTTATGAAAAAAGCGGCTCCAAAAGTAGCTAAAGCTAAAGCTAAAGCTAAGGTGAGTAAAGCAGCTAAGGTTAAGGTAACTAAGGTAACTAAAAAGGCAGCTCAGGCTGCAAAGAAAGTAGTTATTGCACCAAAGAAGGGAGTTCCAACAATTAAACGTTAAAACCTCCTAAGGTTAAACCTTCGGAGGTTTAACCTTAGGTAGTTTGCTTCTTTTTCATCCAATAGAACACCGCGAGAGTGACGGCGGTGGCGATGATGGCGCTGCCCAACACATCGGCTACATGATGGATACCGACGTAGACGCGTGAGATCGCCACTGTCAAGGCAATGACCCAGAGCAGGATGCCGATGCGCTTGCTGAATAGGCTGACAATGATAGCGATGGCGGAAACGAACAATACATGATCAGAAGGGAAGCCGTTGTCGGCTGCGTGAGGGATCAGGGGGATGAAGTGACCGACGACAAACGGTCGAGGATTGTAATAGATATGGCCCGCCAGTATTGCCACCAGATAAATCAATGGCAAAGACACTATGGCCAATCTAAGCATGTTTATTTGTGTCTGGCGCGGCTGGCGCAAGAAATACACCATACCGATGATAACACTGACAATAAAAAGATATTTTGCTCCGAAGATAAATAAGGTTGACATAGGTTTCAGTATAGCATGGGTATTTTATGAGGCATAACTACTGTCGATAGAGGGTGAAATAGTTTCAGAGACCGGATCGTGAGTAAGGTCTGAACAAAACCTTGCTTTGTCAAAAGTAACATCATTTCCAGAAAATTTCACAATCTGCTCAATGTCTCGCATGGCGTTGTACAGAGAAACACTGGCACCGGGAGAGGGAGTCATGTTGAAAATGATATTGTGGCCTATGATCTTTCCTTCGCCCAATTGGAGCTCATGAGTACTGGTATCAACACGCTGTAATCGCATGCCGCCGAATCCTTTGGCTTTTTCAATATCGCTTATCTTGATCGCGGGAATAATCTTGCGGACGTTTTTAAGAAACATCAGATCACCGACATACGGCAATTCATAAAGCATGTTTTCAACCAAGTATTTGAGACGAATGGGATCAAGCAGGATTTTTATGAAACTTTGCCACGTTCGTGGTCGATGCAATCCTGATGATTTTATGTAATCAACACTGGTAGACGCATTGCGACTTTCCAATACAGGGTGGAATCGAGCGGTGGGACCCCAGCGTGTCTTTTCTTTTACCACAATATCAGGATCGCCATGGACGGCGGCAAAGGGTAATTTGGGTTCTTGCACTGTATAGACTTTTCCATTGAGCAACGGTTTCGAAAAATAAAATGTTCCCGCAATGGGAATTAATGAATACTGCTTGCCGTACCCCAACTGTTTTGCGAAAAACAAGCTATATGAATCTGCATCAACCACCACCATTGCAGCTGAAATTGCCGGTTTATTTTTAATCGCAATAGTGTATCCCTGAACCGTTTTCTTAATTGTTTCCACTGCACTGTCGTATAGTACATCAATCAGTGGATTAAGCGGTTGCGCATGAGTAACGAATGATGTCGCGAGTGCTTCAAAGTTAACGGCATATCCTTGTTCGGTATAAAGTGCTATTACTGGCTCTTTTGGGTCACGCCCCCTCATTACTTCTGGTTCAATCTGTGCAATGGCCTCACGATCTAGTAATTGTAAATCGGGGAATACCCCCCGTATGTCATCAAAGCGTTTTGTCAGTGTCGCAATATCGGAAGCGCCGACGCCGAGCACCATCTTGCCAGTCGGAAAAATAATAGCTTCGCGTTCTGCCGGAGACAATCCATCAGTGTAATATTTCAGCATTAATGATGCTGGTTTTACCTGCCTTACTTTATCAATTGAATAATTTGTCTCAATGTCACCGACGTGAAGTGTTTGGCTGTTATTAGTTGCTTTTGAATTAACCTGTCCTGGGCGATCATATTTTTCGATCAATGCAATCCGCTGTATATTGGTGTATTTTGCCAATGCGTACAGGAGAGCTG
>JAYVMR010000007.1:0-19511 GCA_043758875.1 Candidatus Nomurabacteria bacterium
GAGAAAACGGCTGGGCTATCGTACACCAAAGGAGGTGTTTGGAGGGTGTGATGATTCAGGTTAGAAGTTAGGGTTGTTAGGTACTCGGTACCTAACAAACTGTACCTAACAAACGACATTCGGGAATGGCGTTTACGACCCAGTCAGTCATCTTCTTAGTTGTACGGTTGATGGAAACAGTAAGACTTTCTTATACGATGCTCTGGGAAATCGCTACGGTGATGATACTATGCCGTATACTGTTGACGCTCTGAACAATGGAAATGTGTTGGTACAAAAGAAAGTCGGTTATAATACGGCACAACGGATATACGTGTATTCGCCTTACGGTCTAGTTTGTAGTCTTGATCCTCAAACGGCTGCGCCAACTTTTTATTTATATGATTTTAGAGGTAGTACATTGGCAACACTTGCTGCTTCTCAAACCATTCAAAATTACTACAAGTATGACCCCTGGGGTAACATTACCGAATCATCGATTGCTCCAGGCAAAGAGACTCCCTTTCTTTTTGTTGGGCAATATGGTGTAATGTATGAAAGTTCTCATTTGTACTATATGAGGGCTAGGTACTATGATCCGACGACTGGCAGGTTCCTTGCTGAAGATTCGAAGTGGAGTACAAATCTATTTTCATATTCGGGGAATAATCCAGTTAATGACATCGACCCACACGGAACAAGTTGGTTGGATTGGGTACCGGTAATAGGTCCTGCTAGAGCAACCTTATCATCAATTAAGAACGGTGATCCTCTTGGGGCCGCGGCATATTCAACTCTTTTCTTTTCAGAGGCATTTACCTTTGGAGCTAGTGCCCTACTGGAGGCTGCTGGCGAAACCACCCTTCAAGAATTGATAAATTTGTCAAATGAAGAAATAGTTCAAAACGCAGCTAACGACGCAGAAGAAATAATAGGAGGAGTTGGAGGGGTTGCGGGCACTTTAAAACATTCAAGTGCATTCGAGTCGATAAGAAATTCTGGAAACAGTCAATTGCGAGTAAATGAATACTTTAATAATGGTCTAGATAACAAAGGTTTTTTGGATGTTATTGACATACAAAATAAAATCATTTATGATTTTAAATTTGGAAATGCGACTATGAGTGCAAGCCAGTTTAAGAAATATTCTAGAAATTATCCAGGTTTCCAGATCAAAATTATTAACCCTCAATAAATAAATGGAAGATAGAAAGTTAAAGTCGAAAATATTAAAAGCATGGGAAAACTCCTTCCCTCAATTGTTTCCTTTTGCCCCAAATAAGCTCTATAAAACTATTGGCCCTATCATTATTGGGATTGAATTGATTCAGATACCAAAAACGATTATTTACAGACCATATTTTGTCATTTACTCTTTGTGGAAAAAAAACTTAAAAGAATGCTTGGAATATCCCATAGTAAATATTGTGATTGAGAACAAAGGCATTCCGATTGAATTAACATACACTGTGATTGACGAACGGTTAAACAATACTATTGAAATTGTTAGTGAGCAAATAGACGTTCTCCTTGAAAACAATGTGAAGCTATACACTATATTAAATATTGTCGATAAATACTTGGTCACACCTATTATCGGGATCTCCACTGGTTCATATCTGCAAGCAAGGCTTTACGAGTTTAAATATGATTTAGCTGTTTTTTTAAATAACGATGATTTGATAAATAGTGTTTGGGGGGAATTAATTATCATATCATGGGATGCACAACATTTTGCATTGTGGGGATCAAGCATTGATAAGTGGGTAAATAGTTTAAAAGAAAAGTTGAACAATCGAAAGTACTTAATCGATAAAGTACTTGAAAATAAAGAGGACAGTAAAATAAATAAGCTAAAAAATTCAATAATTGTATTGTAGTGAATGTAACATCTTCATTTAAGTTTTTTGTAGGAATAGTACTTTTAATAATCAGCGATTCTTGCGTGGCCCAAACTTACAAGTATGATGCAGCAAATCGCTTAATACAAGTATCCTCAAATTGTAGCGGAAGCATCTATAATTATGATGCAAATGGAAACAGAAAATCAATCACTCAAATATCAATTGTTACCACTTCGACTGTTATAGATGAACGATGTGGCAACGACGGCCAAATTGCAATTAAGCCACAAAATGCAGGAATAACGTATAACTATGCATGGAGTAACGGGCAATCCGCCGGGACAATAAAAAACCTTTCCGCTGGTGGCTATTCGGTGGTTATAACGGAGCCTACATCAGGATTTACCTGTACCCAATCATTTGTCATTCAGCGAGCTTTCAAAGATTCATTGAACGTGCAAATAACTCCGGTAACATGTATCGGCGGCTCCGATGGTACTGCAAAAATTAACATTGTCACGCCTAACCCGAAAGGAATATATACCTATCATTGGAGTGTAGATGTTGACACAACATTTACTTCCAAAGATTCAGTGACTAATTTGATAGCGGGAACATATATGGTAAACGTGAAAAATAATTATACGAACTGCATCAAACCTATAACATTTATTATCGGGCACCCCGCACCATTTCTCACAGGCATTAATTCAACCCCACCCTCTTGCAACGGCGCAAATAATGCCAACGCGAGTGCGATAGTCATAGGTGATTCAACACTTTACACTTTTTATTGGACTGGGCCTACTGCAAATGATAAAAGGACTCGAACAATCGGAAATCTTGTTCCTGGCAGTTATATCGTGACCTGCACTCAAAAAGCAACCGGTTGTACATTAGAGGACACTATTACCGTTAAAGAAACTCCTCGTTTCCTGACACTTCAGAAAGAAGATAGTCAATGTTACCTCGCTCATAATGGCACGATTAACGCGCAAGTCACGGCAACTAATTGGATAATAGACATCGAAAAAAAACTGGAATTTTGTGTTTCAGCCGTTGACCACTTTATCAATGGCGATGCACAAACAAAAAAAGAGGTGTGTATTGATTTCGGTTGGAACTGGCGGTTGCAAGGCCAAAAACTGTTTATTTATAAGCATGAATGGTTTGAACCAATAAAAGAATTTCAAAACGCCCTGGAGTCTGTTTTTGGTCGGTTAGAACCGGAAAAAACCTTTATGGAATATGGACAAAGGGCCTCTTTTGACCTGCTTCGTCCCATAGTGCGGAGGATGTGAGATTCGAACTCACGGACCTTTTACAGTCGACGGTTTAGTAAACCGTTGATTTAAACCACTCATCCAATCCTCCAGGATTGTGAGGATATCATAGCCTAAAACCGTTAAAATATAAAGTGTGAGATTTTGGTATTCAATAACACGGAAGGGTAATAAAAAAGCCCCCACTACTGTGGGGGCCTCATCATAAACGCACCGGACTTTTTAAATGCATCGTAATAGTTACGATAACTAAGGACAGTTATAGTTACTGCCGTCGTTTTGCGAGTATGAATGCTTTCTTTACAGTACAGTACGCGAAAAATTAGTTTTGTCCAACAAAACGTTCCAGTATCCTTTCATAACACTCGTAAATAAAAATGAGCTACTATCAAACAACTCATTTCTATTCATTGACTTTCCTAATTGAAACAGTAATATAAGGAAAAATCGAAATCATGACAGATATAAAAGAATATACGCGACCAATCATCAGTTTCCTGAAAAAACTTCAAGGAGACGATCTGTATATTACAGGGCAATGTTTACTGAAACCAATACCTTTTGATACAGCATTTATCCACTCACATAACAGTTTACGGCCAATATTTTTACTAAAGCCGAACGGGACTAGTGAACATCTAATATTCATTCCGGATGGAAAAGTAAAGGATCTGGGCGGCGAAAAACATATTGGCAAGCATAATCCTCTGTCAATACAATTTTTTAATACCGTACCATTAATGTATATCCTGAGGGTAAGTGACCTCTCACAAGAAAGGGTTTCAGAAATATTACGATCACCGTATGAGATAAAAGATGGAATATGTAACACATATCCAGAAACAAGTGAATTGCGCAAAGAAATTTCTGATAAAGGGTTCATTCAACCCTGTGTCATACGCGCAAACTTTACCGCAACATTTCATCACGAAAACTCTCCCGCAGGAATGTTTACTTTGACCATTAAAGATTAATATAAAAATCCAGCTTTTACGCTGGATTTTATTTTATTGACGAAGGCGGCTAACTCGAACTACTTTTCGCTTAGCCCGCTTTTCTTCCAGGCATCCATCAGGCGCGTGACGCCGATGCCGCCGCCGAAGCGGGGGAAGAAGGGCAGGGTGAGGAATTCATCCAGCTCTTTTTCCACCCGCTCTTTTCCGAACAGCTCGTACAGCTTGGCGGCGTACTCGCCGTTGCTGATGGTGTGAAATTGCTCGCGCATCTCATCGATAGCGCTGCTGCGCTCGGCGCTGCCGATCGTCTCATTTCCTTCCAAGATGACATCGATCTTGTGCGCATAGGCTCCGTCCTTTTTCATATTCCAAAACGGCGAGGTGTACACGGGAAATTTTTCCAGAAACACCACTGGTCCAAAATCGGTGCGCATCTTATTTTCTTCCCGATGCGACAATTCATCGGTCTTATAAAACTCCTTCAGGTCATCGTATGTTTTATATGCGAAGTCCTTATCGTCACCAAAACCCAGGTCGGTTAACAATTCCTTCTCCAGCTCCCGCAATTCGTCTATCGTGCCCTTTGATTCGAATTCGAACATGGGGAAAATGAGCTTGTGGCGGCCGGGAACAGGATGTTGCTCGTTGCGATAGCTGGTGCTGACACAAAAAACCCCGGGAAGCTCCGGGTTTGTTAAGAGTTCATATTCAAGCCACATTTGTCCGGTCTGGGGCAGGGGCCAGACTTCTCCCATATATGAGTAGGTCGCGACCGTAGTCGGATCCTCGCAGGCCGCCAAGATGCTCAAGCGGTCTTGCGTGTTGACTTCGATGAAGCCTTTTTTGAGAAAGAACGCGCGCAGCTTTTGTATCACCGTATTGTAGAGGATAGAATCCTCCACGCCTTTGTAATTATTGATCATGGATTTTTTTATGTAAGCTTATAAAAAAATAACTCCCGTCTGGGAGTTATTTTTGAAACAACAAGTCATTGCCGAAAAACTTTTTGCAGAATTTTCTTTGATGACTCATCAAAATTTAATTATAGCATGCCGGAAGGAGGGCGAATAATCCTGGTGGGGATAACATATATAAAAAGGGGAGATACAGGGGAAATTTGACCCCCTTGAAAAAAGCACGGGTTTGGGGTAAGGTGGAGGTGAACGTAAGGTTTATCTGTTTAATTCGTAATACTCTATATGAAAATGTTTAATCTAAAATCAGCAATAACCTCAGTATTGTCAGTCGCCCTGGCGGTTGTTTTCGCCACCCAGGCCTTTGCCATGGCTCCCAATCTGACCCTGACTTCCAGCGGCAACGGCATCATTCAGGTCACTGTCTATGCCGACGCGAATGCCAATGTCATCTTGGACTACTATTCAGGAGGGCAGTTGCTCGGTGCCGGCATGATCGGACAGACCAACTATAGCGGCTACTTTTCAAGCACTATCAATGCCAACTCCTATAGCATTCCGTCCGGCGCGCAAGTCATTGTCATGGTGAATGGTCAGCAATCCATTCCTGCTACTTGGCCAAGCAATGGCTATAACAACAATGGCTGTGTGTACAACTGCCCACCCGTGTACAATAACAACAACCAAGTCACGCTCAGTGTTTCAAACTTAAATCTTTCCATCGGACAGACACAAGCCATCACTATCAACAACAACAATCTTTACAACACCTACTATAACGGAGGCCAGTACTATGTTTCTACTACCGGCAACAACAGCGTGGCCAATGCGACTGTCAGCGGCAGCACATTGACACTCTATGGACAAAGTGTCGGGTCAACAACACTCAGTGTCTGTTCAAATAACAACGGGAATTATGGCTATTCTTCATACAACAATGGCTGTGCCACTTTGTATGTGACAGTCACTGATACGAATTACAATTACAACTATCCTTACACCTACAATACTCCTACGTACCCTACTAATTATCAATACAATACCTATCCCTACACGACCTATAATTCCGGATACAACAGCGCGCCGCTCAATGTCAGTAACAGCAATGTGCAAGTGACGGTGGGGAATAGTGGCGTGGTGACACTGTACGGAAACAATACAGCTAATAATAATGTATACCCGTACACTACTACCGGATACAATAACTATAACTATAACTATAACTATGGCTCAAATTATTACATCACCAATAACAATTCTGGTGTGGCCAATGCGACCGTCAATGGCAATACGCTGACCATTTATGGTACGGCTGCCGGCAACACCTCCGTCAATGTCTGCAGCAGTGAGGGCAATCAATGCGCGACGGTCAATGTCACTGTCATCGCGCCGATGAATAATTATTATATCAATAACGGAGTGTACAACAACTACAACAGTCCTTATGACTATCCTACTGATCCGGGGAATTGGTACTACTCATATCCCGATCATTGCTGGCATCGTCAGAACTAATGTGATATGGTTTTAATAAAGAATTTCACAATTTAAAACCTACAACAATGAAAAAGAGCCTCTTCTACGCGAGGGAACACATGTTCCAGGCGTTTGGCAAAATCATCTTTGCCATAATTTCTCTCACTGTAATGAATGCATTTTTTACAGTGCATTGGGATCCTATCTCCGGTTTCATACTTTTTATCACCGCAGCCCTGTTTTTGGTGATCAACGGATGTTTGGAAGCCTATCTCGGTTCTGAAGGAGAAGATTCCCCTGCGTTAGTCGTAGGCAGCCTTCTTTTTATTGGGGCAAGCACCTTTTATTACTTGGTGCATACATCTGACTTTGCAGAAAACCCATTGCGATTAATTAATTTTTGTTATTTTACATTAATAGCAAACGTTCTTTTTGCATTTGTCGGACCGGGCATTGAAAAATGCCAGCACATTTTATTTAAAAGATCCGGTCTGTTTGCTAAATGAATGATCGCCTAAACCCCCTCTTGCTTTGCAGGAGGGGTTTTAATTTGCGGGGACAGTGAGTTAAGTACCCACGGTTCCAATCCTTGTAAGGGTTGTTTGGCAGATTTTCAGAAGTCGTTTTGAGGACAGTGGGTCACTATCTGAATTTTAGAAATGAGACACTTTTAAGATGTCTCATATATGTCTTATTTAGAACATTTTCACTCGAGGATGAGGTCGCACGGTTCAATATCTTCCAGCGATCGGTGTTGGGATCCAAAGAAAAGATAAAGACAAAAAGCGACACTGACATACGAAACTATGCGAAGTATATCCTGAAGGAAGGAACGACCATTGAGAAGCGGGAGCTGTTGGGAAATTTGAGATCGAGGATTGTGTATAAGGACAAAAGTCTATCAATGGTAGAATAGTAATGTTTTGCTATTGATATCCTTTTTCAATAGCCTTTTCTAGCATGTTATATACAACTGGCATTTTATCTTTAAAATCTTCAAAACTTATTGCTTCAGCCACAGAGATGCCATAAGAAACTTTTTCATCATCATTTATTTCGTCTTTATTCTTTTTCCAAGAATCGGGATAATATTCTTCTATTGTTCCTACAGGAAGAATATGGATATGTTCATTATCAATTAACCATGGATGATTTGTTTTAAAAGTCGTAAACTTTGAATCTTGAATAGTATTGGGTTTGTCGAAAAGAAAGACCACTCGATCTTTGTATACTCCGTTGGTCAAAAGAGGTGTATAGCATTGATGTATCGCATGGTATATCTCTTTTTGTTTTTCAGCATCGCCTCGTGCAAATATAATCTTAATGTTATTACACTTATTATTATCTATATAAAATTGATCAATAATTTTTCTTATAAATTGATATTCAGTTTGACCTTCAACTATTATAAAATTACTCGGTAGAAGTAGGTCACTAGGGCTGCCTCCCAATAGTTGGTATACAGAATCTAATTGTTGCTGTTCAGTTTTTACTTCTTCTAATCCAGATGAACCGGTTATTTTTTTAACATTATATATTTTCTGATTAGTATATTTTTCATTAGCAAAAATTGAAGAATGGGTATTCACAAAGACTTGTCCACCATTATCAACAATATCTCTCAATGCTTGTTTAAGAGATCGTTGAGCAGAAGGGTGTAAGTGAAGTTCGGCTTCATCAATTAAGAAAATGAAGTTTCGTGCGATACCGTGATCTTTTCTATAATCTGCATATGCTTGAATAATTGCGAGCATTATAGCTCGTTGCATACCGTCACCTTTATTTTCTGCTTTTGTCTTTATGCCATCATCAATTTCGGTCTCAAAACCTTTGAGCATATCTTCAAGCTTAGGGTCTTGTATTTTAAAATCAACAACCGTTTCCTCAGAAAACTGTTTTTGTAGATAAAATTCAACTTTTGTTTCAAGATCATCCACGGCAGTTCTAAAAATAGAGCCGGGGGCATTAAATAATTCATCAAAGAGTTTTAGAAAATCTTTATATTTTTCATCGTGTTGGATTACGTCTGCAAGAACTCCAGACAACATCTCTGCTATGGGACTTTTTGCTTTATAGCCAGAAACATCACTAAGGCGAATTCTTGTTGTTACATATTCAATTTTTGGAAGAAAGTAGTTTAAAGCAGAATCAATACCCCTAGGATTGCCGACATTTACACCATTGACGATCATGGCACGTTTGTCATCTTCACTGGTTTTTTCCATTACAAATTCATCACTATCACCAAGTACTCCTTTGATAGCGTTTTTATAGGCTTCGTTTTCAAGTAGTTCTAATACGGCTTGAACATTTTTATAATGAACTCTGACCTTAATTTTTGAACCTGTTTCGTGATTATGATAATTTGATAATTCGGTTTTTCCTGAATCGAACCAGTTTATCGCCTCAAATAAGTTTGTCTTACCATGATTATTTTGTCCTACAAAGATATTAAAGTCTGAAACCTCAAAATCATAGTTTTTAATTGATCTAAAGTTTTCGACCTCAATTCGAGTTATTTTCATATCAGTATACTATCAGACTTTTATAAAATAATCCTAAAGAGTCACTAACATTAGGTTTTAATAATTGACGCAATAAAAGAGGTTCCTGTATCAAATGATGTATGGTCGGTATTACTCAGTTCTTTCTCAAGTAACTCTTTTGTATAGCGAAGAGATTGAAAGACGATTAGCTTGTCTCCGTCTTTAACCCCAATATCTTCTAGTGCCTTATTGTTTCGTAAAATAAAACATTCAACACGAAAGCCATCGTCAGCCTGTCTTGGTGTAATGTCAGCCACGGGATCTAGTCCAATAAGTTTAAGTTTGTCGTCAGCGATATGTTCCGCATCATCTTGATATACCTTGTGCAATTCAATCATATCAACCCTGTCTCGTATCTGAGCATTAATAAAAGCATAGCCATTTTCTTCTGCTATGTTTTTGAGCAAATTAATAATTTCCTGTGGATTGTAGTTTGAAAATGTTAATCCGATAGAAACAAAGCGTGGAACAGTTGGCGTGCTGAGTAATTCAGGGAGCTCTTCAAAAGAAGCTTTTGTCTTTCGTACCTCGATACCTTGACGTGAAGCATGCGATTCAGCCATATCAAGGAAGTGGTCGCTGATATCTACAGGAATATAGGTAAATGTCTTTCCTTGTTTCCTTAACTCATCAAAAAGAAATTGTTCCTTGTGTTCTGTACCGGGGCCAAGATCAATGTAGTCAAAATGTTCTGGAAGCATATCAGCTACATCCTTTGCAATAGATTTGAGATATTCATGTTCTGGCTTGGTAACAAGTTTGTAATATGGGGTGTCCAATTCTTGCAAAGATTCGTATATTTCTGCCCCAGAGGAGATATAGATAAGGAGAGAGTCAGAAAAGTCCCAGACACCATTATCTAGTTTCTTCAGTGAACTGAAGGCTCTATTTTTGAACCATTCCTGATTGTATTTTGCTCCAGTGATTTCCATGCCCTAATTTTAGCTTAAAAGATTCTTTTAGGGTACTCGGGTCGCTCCGATACTTTATTCTCTTGGCGGAGAGATTCGGTCACGAGTTACTAAGTCTGCTCATTCTTCAATACTTTCAGAATTGCGCGGACTAAGTACTCTCGACCCCGGCGCAGCTGTCTTCGAAGACCTCAGACATGCTTCCGCCTTTCTCATCTCGACGAAAACCAAAGCAGTTTGGTTTTCTCCGCTCCGCAAAGGAAAAATCCCTCAAATGAATTTCAAATGAGGGATTTTTCCTTTGCGGAGACGGCGAGATTCGAACTCGCGAGGCTGTGACACCTGCCTCCTTAGCAAGGAGGTACGTTAGACCACTCCGACACGTCTCCAATATTGTTACACTATATATACCATATAGTCTGGCTACTGTAACATAAAACCGCCTGAGGTTAAACCTCAGGCGGTTTTAGATTGTTCCTTAGGAAGGAATATTATCGTGCCGGTACTGTTGGAGTAGTAGTAGCAGGAGTTGCTTGCCCTGAGGTATTCGAAGGGGTGGCTGGAGCAGGAACGACGATGGTAGTAGTGCCGCCGTTGCCCATCATACTACCATCCATATCATTGTTCCAGTGTCTTCCTATCATGTGGCCTTCGCCCATGTATGCCATTGCTTTCATTTCTCCCAATTCAATGCCGGCAGAGAAGATGAAGAGGCCGATCAATACGGCGATGACAAGACGGAGCCATGAGAATGAACGTCCGCAGCCTGCCCAGCCGCACAATCCGTTGTGACTGCACGCGTATCCCACACAGCCTTTGCAGCGGCATCCTTCAGGATGATTTGTTTTTGTATCTTTTTCCATGTATTTTTTTCAGTTATTTATATTGAGTAATGTGCACAGTATAGCACGCAGCATATCGTTGGAAGATGAAGATCCAAAAGGATATATAAAAGGAAAACGCCGTACAGGCCGGCGTTTTCTAAGGACAATTAGAGTATAAGGAATTCTATATTCTAAGTCAACCATACCTTTAAGTCAGCTTTTCATCATAAATTTTTTCTAAAGAAAAAGAGGGGAGTTATGCTCTTTTCGGGTAAAAATGCCTGGCGGGGGTATGTTACACTGAAGGAATGAATACTTCATATAAAATCCTTTCCAACGACTTCATGCTTGACGATGTCTTGCCGCAGGAGATTAGCAACAAGCAATATACCTTCACTATCAAGGATATGCCGACCGAGGACAAGCCGCGGGAAAAGCTGGTCAAATACGGGCCGAGTGCCTTGTCGGTGCAAGAGCTGGTGGCAGTATTATTGACGACCGGCAGTAAAAAAGAAGACGTGCTCAATATGGCGTCGCGCATCATCAAGGACTACGGTGCCAAAGCCTTGGCCGGACAGACCGATGCCGAGAAGATGGCCAAGGATCTCGACATTCCCTTGTTCAAAGCCACGCAGATCGTGGCCTGTGCCGAGCTCGGTCGCCGTTTTTTTGAAAAGAGTGCCAGCGGTCCGCAAACCATTCGCACCGCAAAAGATGTCTATGAATATCTGTATGACATGCGCAACTTGCCCAAGGAGCATTTGCGCGGCATCTATCTCAACACCCATCATCGTATCGTGCATGATGAAGTCATCTCCATAGGCACCATCAATGGCAACCTCATCCATCCCCGCGAAGTCTTCAAGCCGGCCATCGAGCATGGTGCCGCGGCCGTGGTCTTGGCACACAACCATCCATCGGGCATTGCCACCCCTAGCCAAGCCGATATCGATATCACCAATCACATCATCGAAGTTGGCAAGATCATCGGCATTCCCTTGGTGGACCATGTCGTGATCTGCAAGGACACGTTTATTAGCATAGAAGCAGAGTATTAAAATATGATTACCACACCCTATAAGATCCGCACTGTTCCTTCTTACTTCTCAAACCTTTCCAGTATCGACAATTTGGCCGTATTGCATGACGCGCCGGAAGACCACCGCCAAGCCGAGCTGGCATTGTACTTCAACGATCTCTACCAAGTTTTTTTGCACAAGTTTTCTCATTTCGTGCATGAAGACGCATTATCTCCGCAAAAAGAACAGCAGATGATCGCCATGTTGCAAGAGCTGGTCAAGGTCAAGCATACCTTGCATAACCATGAGCTAATGCAATAGCGCATATGTTCTTTGCGCCGGCCGCGCGTAACGCGCGGACGGCTTCCGTTATGGTGCTACCGGTCGTGATGACATCATCGACAATGACGTACAGCGCTTTCTTGTCGAGCGGCGCGTAGGTGGCTGGTACGGACATCGAGCGATGGAGATTTTTCTGTCGTTGAGTGCGGCTGTGCATGTGCGCTTGCGAATCGGTTGTTTTTATTTTTTTCAATGCAGTCACCATCGATGTTTCCGGCATGACCTTGTGCAGCCATTTCGCGATCAGCATGCTTTGATTGAAGCCGCGCGCGAAGGTCTTGGTGAAATGCTGGGGAACAGGAACGAGAATGACCGCCATCGTAGTCGGGCTTTGCAGCAAGGAAGCGAGATAGTCGGTCACGGCCGTGGCACTATCGGCCATCAGCAATTTAACCACCGCGCTTTTGCGATGATATTTCAATTCCCAAATCGCTTGGCGCACGATTGGCTGTCCATACTCATACAATGCAAAGGCTTGTGTCGGTTCAAATATAGTCTGGGCTGGTCGCAGCCGCCCTTTGCACTCCGTGCAAAGGGCGGTGCCGCGCAGCCCGCAACCACGGCATTGTTCAGGAAAAAAGAATTCAAGCAGGGTGTCAATCATAGGAAATCCGTATATGTGCGTTATACTGTCTGATATATGGACAGTATACTCTCTGGCATCAAAAGCGTCTTCTCGGGAGCATTCGGCAAGGCGGGTGATAACCGTGTGGTCGGTATCGATATCGGCTCTTCATCGATCAAAGTCGTTGAATTGAAAAAAGAAGGCGGCCGCGTCATTCTCGATACCTACGGCGCTTTGGCATTGGGTCAGTACAACGAAGGGGGATTTGTCGGACAAGTCACCAATCTCAGTGCCGAGTTGCTGACCAAGGCGTTGAAGGATGTCTTGCAAGAAACCCAGATTACCAGCACCAATGTCGTGATCGGTATCCCTTCCATTTCATGTATCATTTTCATTCTGCAGCTGCCGATTGAGATTGAAGAAAAAAACCTGCCGGTCGTTATTCCCAATGAAGCCAAGAAATTTATCCCCGTGCCGTTGGCCGACGTGTCATTGGATTGGTATGTCTTGCCGCGGCATGAGGATTCCGGTAACGAATTACGCGTCTTGTCGGAAAGCGGCGATGCGGCCACCATGTCGGTCTTGGTGGTGGCGACACTGAATGAGACGTTGGTCAAATACACCGACGTCATTCAAAAAGCCGGATTGCCGATTGACAGCTTGGAGATCGAGGTCTTCAGTCATATCCGCTCCGTCATGACGCGCGAACTCTACCCGGTCATGATCGTCGACATCGGCGCTTCAAAAACAAAACTGACGATCGTCGAGCACGGTATCGTCGAGACATTCCGTCTGGTCAATCGCGGCTCGCAAGACATGACACTCAGCATCAGCCGCAGTTTAGAACTGAGCTTCGAACAGGCCGAAAACCTCAAAAAGGAACACGGCCTGATTGCCGCGCCGGAATATCCGCACATGGCGGAGCCGATCAAGACCCAACTATCCGATATTTTTCAAGAAACCAATGCCACCATCCTGGCATTTGAAAAACGTTACAACAAAAACATCGGCAAGATCATTTTCACTGGCGGCGGAGCCATGACGCGCGGCTTGCTCGACTATGCCAAGCAAAGTTTCGCTTCTGAGCTGACTGTGGCCGATCCTTTCACCAAAGTCGAAGCGCCGGTCTTCCTGTCGGGGGTCTTAAAAAATACCGGACCAGAATTTTCCATTGCCATCGGATTGGCATTGAGGAAAATTCAGTAAAACACTTGCACATATAGCGTGTGTGCATGCTATACTTTCTATAGCAATGGAACCACTTGTCTCAACATCGTTCATTCCCAAACGGCCGGTCTCCACTGAGCCGTCTTCTCCTACCCATCATGGCGTCGCCGTCGGGTTGTTATCGTTCGTCACTATCATCATCGTCCTTGCTACCGGCGCGGCATTTGCCGGTGTGTACCTCTATCAAAAAAGCTTGGACGGACAAAAAGTGCAATTGCAGTCATCGTTGACGCAGGCACAAAACGGTCTCGGCACCAGTTTCGTGTCTGACATGAAGCGGCTCAGTCTGCGCATTACCGGTGTCAAGGCATTGATCCAAAATCACGTCGTCGTTTCTCCTATTTTTGCGGCATTGCAAGCCACAACATTGCAGACCGTGCAGTACAAAAATTTCACGTATGCCTTCACGACCGATACTGGTACCAATGCCAAACAAGTACAGGTTACTATCACTGGCGTGGCCAAAAATTACGCCACGTTGGCACTGCAGTCTGATGCCTATGGCAAGAGCACGCTCATTCGTAACCCTGTCTTTTCAGATTTGACTGTGGAAGACAAGACCCAGCAAATCGATTTCAAGCTGACCTTCACGGTCAGCCCGAGCGATTTGTCATACATTACTTTTATTAACAATCTGCAAGGAACCGCGGCGCCGGTTTCTGATTCAAGTCTAACTCCGACACTAACACCTGTTCCCGCTACTGTTACACCAGTATCGACAGTCTCGGCTCAGGCACCGAGTCATTAATATATGAGATACATTTTCTTACTACTGTTAATAGTCGCTTCCATCGGAGTATTTGTCGCCGTGATCCTTCCTCGTTACAGCACCATAAAGACGACCCGTACCGATATTGCCGCATTCAATGCCAACCTGGCGACAGCCGGGCGCTTGCAGCAATCTCGTGATGCATTAGTGGCGCAATACAACAATATTCAAAAAAGTGATTTGGATGGCATCAAGACATTATTGCCGGACAGTGTCGATAACATTCGTTTGATCATCCAACTTGATTCATTGGCGACCAAAAACGGATTGTCCTCATTGCGCAGTGTCACGTATAGCACCGATCAGATACCGACATCGAAAACTGCCGCTACTCCGACATCTGCGGCAGGAACTGTTGGCGCGGTTGCTCCGGTGTCACCAACAACGGGTACCACCGATCCGGCCAGTGCGCAACGCACGTATGGGCAATTTATCATTTCCTTTCAAACATCAGGACAATATTCCAATTTCCTGTCCTTCCTTTCAGATTTGGAACAGAATTTGCGCCTGGTTGATATTACCGACGTGACCTTCACTCCCGTTTCTGACGGCAGCAGTGCTCAGAGTGCGGCCAGCGGCATGACGTATAAGGTGACATTAAAAACCTATTGGTTAAAACAATAATATGAGTAAAAAAGTCAAAATCTTTGCCATCGTCGTCGGAATCCTTGCAGTAGGGATTTTGGCTTATACTTTTTTTGGCAATAGCAGTCCGACGCCGGCCGCGATGCCGTTGGCAAGTTCGGCTGTACCGGGCGCAATGCCAACAATGCCCGCAACCCTGCCCGGAGGAGGAGGTCCTATAACCACTATGCCTGGCGCGGGTGCCGGAATGAATACTTTTTCAAATGCCTTAGCAGGTATCAGCGGTATCACGTTGGATACTTCCATTTTTTCCAACACCGCTTACAAAGCATTGCGTGACTATCCTATTACGTTAGGCACGGCTGTCATCGGCCGCCAAAATCCTTTCGCGCCGATCGGTGCTGATAGCGGTACCGCCGATACTTCCGCTTCGACGTTGACGGTACAAACATTGGCACCGAGCAAGGTACTCACCACCAGTGCCGTTTTGGGGGCATTGGTCACCGCGCAAAGCACTGCCGGTACCACTGTCGTCTTTCAATACGGTATCAATGACACGTTAGGGTCTGCCACTGCTCCGGTGAAAGTCAGCAAGAGTGGCACGGCGGTATTTACCGTCACCGGTCTTACTCCGGGCACCATGTACTATGTCAACAGCGTCGCAGTGCAAGGGTCGACTACTGCCACCGGTACCATTATGACCTTCACTACCGCCGGCGCGGCGACACACTAATGTTTCTCGACTTCCTGCTATCACAGCATGTCATCACCGATCTGCAATACAATCGCGTCATGGCTGAACTCGATCACGAATATCACGGCGACACGACCGCCGCACTGGTGGCCTTGGGACTGACCGAAGAAGCGGTCACGCAAGCCAAGGCCGCGTTTTATCGATTGCCGTATGTCAAGATCGATGAACAAAAGATCTTCACTGACGCGTCAAAATACATTCCCGAGGAAGCGGCCAAACAATACAAATTTGTGCCGATCGGCTTTGCCGATGAAGTGCTGTCGATCGGCGTGACCGAACCGGAAAACATGGAGGCCATGAATGCTTTGCAATTCATTTCCGTCAAAGTCAGCATGCCGTTCAAGGTGTTCCTCATTTCTCCGACTGATTTTACCAAGGCTATGCAGGGGTATGCCGCTGCGGTGGTTACGCAAGTCGACAAGGAAACCGCGGAGCTCAACAAAGAGTTGGAGTTGGCCAACAAAGTCGACGCGCCATTGAACGGAGTGGTGCCAAAAACCGCCACCAAGGGTCCGGTCAAGCAGCAAGAAAAAATAGTCGAGGAAGCGCCGATCATCAAGATCGTGGCGGTCATTATCGAGCACGCCGTCGAAGGCGGAGCATCCGATATTCACATTGAGAATAACGGCAAGGCGGTCAATGTGCGCTATCGTGTCGATGGTGTGTTGCACACCACGTTGGTATTGCCGTTGAGCAGCTTCGATGCCATCATCGCTCGCGTCAAGATCTTGGCCAAGCTGCGCTTGGATGAAAAACGCAAGCCGCAAGACGGCAGCTTTGCCACTACGCTCAAAGGGCGCAAGATAGAATTCCGTACCTCGACGTTCCCGGCCTACTACGGTGAAAAAGTCGTGCTGCGTATCTTGGACGCGGAACACGGCGTCAAGAACATGGACGACCTCGACCTGACGGCAGAAAATCTGCAGTTGGTCAAAGAAGGATTGCGCCGACCGTACGGCTTGATCCTCATTTCCGGCCCGACCGGTTCCGGTAAAAGTACCACGTTGTATTCGATGTTGTCGGCCGTCGATAAAGAGGGCAGTAACGTCGTGTCATTGGAAGACCCGGTCGAATACCAGATCCCCGGTGTGACGCAATCGCAAGTCATGCCCGAGATCGGCTATACCTTCGCGTCCGGATTGCGTTCGATCTTGCGTCAGGACCCGAATATCATCATGGTCGGGGAGATCCGTGATAAGGAAACGGCCGAGCTGGCCATTCAAGCCGCGTTGACCGGCCACTTGGTGCTTTCGACTATCCACACCAACAGCGCCATCGGTATCATTCCGCGTCTGGTTGATATGGGTATCGATCCATATCTGATCGCGCCGACCTTGGTCTTGGCCATGGCCCAGCGTTTGGTGCGTCGCGTTCACCCTAGCGCTCGCCATCAAATACCGATGGATGAGAGCACTCGTCAGTTCATCAAAAAAGAATTTGCCGACCTGACGCCGGAAGAAGTGGCGCGATTGAATGTGCCCGACACCATGTACGAGATCCGTCCATCTTCTGAGGCGCCGTCCGGCACCAAAGGCCGTATTGCCGTTTTTGAAATGTATGCCGTCGACAAGGAAATCCAGCAAGTCATTTTGAAAACGCCGACCGAACCCGAACTCTATAAGGTCACGCGCGCCAAAGGCATGTTGACCATGCGCGAAGACGCGCTGATGAAAGCCTTGAAAGGCGAAGTCAATATCCAAGACGTCTTTGGATTATAAATTTGGGAGCTTAGCTCCCAAATTATTCGATCATCATTTTTTTAAGCATTTTCTCTTGTTTTTTTCTATTAATAATGTCCACTAACACCGACGCAGCATTTTTACTGTATTCCAAAGAATCTGTGTACTGATCAAGAATAATCGAAGTATCGCAAATACCGTCTTTTCTTAATCCTTGATATTCTGCAAAGCTTGAAAAAGGCAATTCCGATAGCCACTTCTCGTTAAGTCCTTCATGGACGTGATCATTGAGATTTACATGCACACTTCCGTGGAGTAATTGCTCATTCGTTTCAATATGCACGGCTTTATAAGGACCTTGAAATAAAGAGCCGGAACGCTGATGTTTTTCATTAAAAAAGTTTGTATACCCTGTGGATAGTTTATGCATAAATCGCTGTATACCATTTTCTACCATAGGGGTCATAATAAAGTGGTAATGATTTTGATTAAGACAATAGACTATAAATTTTACCAATTTGGGAGCTAAGCTCCCAAATGAAGCTTTGCCATGTGTTTTTAAATATATACCGCCCGCAGAATCTGTCGAATTAAACTCCTGCATTGATTGAAGAAAACGAAGCGCATCTTCCTTATCTTGGAAAATACTCCGTTTATCCACGCCGCGGTTATAAATATGATAATATTCTCCTTCTATAAATTTTATTTTTCTCATAATTATTTGGGAGCTTAGCTCCCAAATAGAGAGTAGCAAATTCGTTATCAATTATTTCCGAATTATTTCTAAGCTTTTTCTAAAGTTTGGGAGCTTAGCTCCCAAATAGATTCTTTACTTGTGCGAATAAATCACGGTATACTAGAGGCAGCATGGACTATAAAAAATCTTTTGAAGAATTGTTAGACATTTTAATACGCGAAGGCGGGTCCGATCTTCATATTGCGGCCGGACGTTTTCCGGCGGTGCGCGTCAACGGGGAACTGGTCTTTTTGTTGAACCATCAAGCCCTGACACAAGACGACCTTTCCGGCATTCTCAAGGCCATTTTATCCGAAGAGCATTTCAAGCACTTTCTCGAAGTCGAAGAACTGGACTTTTCATACGATTACAAACCCGAAGCAGTATCATTGCGTTTGCGCGGCAATGCATTCATCCAACAAGGTAAGATCGGCGTGGTATTGCGTTTGATCCCGGAAGTCAAAACATTCGAAGATCTGCATCTGCCGCCGATATTGGCGGAATTCGCGCGCAAGCGACAAGGATTTTTCTTGGTGGTCGGCCCAGTCGGCCAAGGCAAGTCGGCTACATTGGCTTCAATGGTGCGTTTGATCAATGAAGAACGCGCCGCACACATTTTGACCATTGAAGATCCGGTGGAATATCTGTACCCGCAAGGCAAGTCCATCATCGACCAGCGCGAGATCGGCATCGACACTGTTGACTTCCAAATTGCTCTCAATTCGGCCTTTCGCCAAGACGTCAACGCCATCTTGATCGGTGAGATGCGCAATGCTGAAACGATCGGTACGGCAGTGACCGCAGCTGAAACCGGACACTTGGTGCTTTCGACATTGCACACCAACAACGCGTCTCAAACCGTCGATCGTATCATCGACTCATTTCCGGCCGGACAGCAAGATCAGATCCGCATCCAACTGGCCAGCTCGTTGCTTGGCATTTTCTCCCAGCGTCTGATCCCGCGCATTGCCGGCGGACGTATTCCGGCGTATGAATTGCTGATCAACAACAATGCCGTGGCCAACCTTATCCGCGAAAAACGCACTCATGAGATCGACATGGTGATCGAAACCGGTTCCGAGCTCGGCATGATCGACATGAA
>JAYVMR010000008.1:0-2936 GCA_043758875.1 Candidatus Nomurabacteria bacterium
ATGATCCGCGCCTTGCTGCTCATTGTCGCAGCTGTTTTACTCTTTAAAATAAAGGATATTTTGCTGTTGATTCTGGTCTCCATCGTCATTGCTTCATTCGTCGAAGCCGGCGTCAGAATGTTCAAGTCGGTCGGTATGGGGCGCACCTTGTCGGTGCCGATTATTTTCACCGTCGTCATCCTATTCCTGGCAGGCATCTTTTATACTTTCGTACCGATCGTGGTGCGGGAACTTTCTGGCATGCTGACACTATTATTGCAATACATTCCCACCACGGCGGGGGCCACTCCCCAAACCGTCGACGGCGTGACGCAATTCATCACCGTCATCAGCCAGCATTCTTCATTCACTGATATCCTTAACAATGTCAAAAACGCTTCTGGCATGTTTTCCCAAGGCGCGACGACTATCATCGGCACGACCTTCGGCGGCCTGGTCGACATCGTGTTGGTGGTGGTCATGTCATTTTATTTGTCCATCCAAGAAAAAGGTATCGACAATTTTTTGCGTATCCTGACTCCGCTGAGACACGAGCACTATGTGGTGAACTTGTGGAATCGCACCCAGCATAAGATCGGCTTGTGGTTCAAGGGACAGCTCTTGTTGGGGTTGATCATGGGTGCCATCGTGACAGTGGTATTGGCGTTGATGGGCGTGCAATACGCATTCCTGATCGGCGTGGTCAGCGGCATTGCCGAGCTTATCCCGTTCGGCATCATTTTTGCGGCGGTGCCGGCAGTGTTATTCGCGGTCATCAATGGCGGCATCTGGCTGGGCATCAAGGTGCTGATCTTTTATATCGTCGCACATGAAGTCGAAAGCTATGTGCTCAGTCCGGTCGTGGCGCATCGCACGGTCGGCATCCCGCCGCTAGTGGTCTTATTGTCATTCTTGATCGGCATTACCGTGGCCGGCATTTGGGGTGCCATCATCGCCATTCCCGTCGCCGTCTTTATTTTGGAATACCTCAGTGATGTCGAAAAGCAAAAGCTGGTGCCGTATACCGTCAACACCCCGCAATAACGTCTTCATGAAAAAACCTTTTTATATCACAACGACATTACCGTACGTGAATGCTGACCCGCATGTCGGTTTTGCTATGGAGATCATCCGCGCTGACACTATCGCTCGGTACAAGATGCTTCAAGGCTACAACGTTTTTTTCAATACCGGAACCGATGAGCACGGTAGCAAACTCTATACTGCCGCTGAAAAAGAGGGCATACCAGTGCAACAATATGTTGACCGCTATGCGGAGCAATTTCGCGGCTTGGTCAGTCTTTTAAACATCACTCCTTCCATTCATTTTGTCCGGACGACTGACGCGCATCATGTCAAAGCCGCCCAGGCATTTTGGCAAAAGGTCAACGATAACGGCTATATTTACAAGAAAAATTACACCACCAAATATTGCGTCGGCTGCGAGTTGGAAAAAACTGATTCCGAAGTCGATGACAATGATTGCTGTTTGATCCATCATACGCCGGTGCAGCACATAGAGGAAGAGAATTATTTCTTCGCCTATTCAAAACTGGAGGACAAGCTGCAAGCATTTTATGACGTGCATCCCGATTTTGTCATACCGGAATTTCGTTACAATGAGATGAAATCATTCCTTAAGAACGGCTTGCATGATTTCTCAATATCGCGCCTGGCCGAAAAAATGCCGTGGGGCGTACCCGTACCCGGTGATGACACGCAGGTCATGTATGTTTGGTTTGATGCGTTAGTGAACTATATTTCCACGCTCGGTTGGCCCGAAGATACGAAAAACTTTTCCGCCTATTGGGAGCAGGGAATACCTGTACAATATTGTGGCAAGGACAATACCCGCCAACAGGCTTCGATGTGGCAAGCCATGCTTATGGCGGCTGATCTGCCCAATACTGAGCATGTGGTCGTGAATGGATTTATCAATGCCGCCGGAGGAGTGAAAATGTCCAAGTCTATCGGTAATGTTATCAGTCCCTATGATGTGGTGGAGCGTTTTCAAGGTGTGGCAGGAAATCTGTCAGCCGATGTCTTGCGCTATTTCTTATTGCGCCATATGAATTCTTTTGAAGATTCTGATGTCACCAATGAGTTGATACAAGAAGCATATACGGCCAACCTTTGTAACGGCTTGGGCAACCTGGTGTCCCGCATTATGAAAATGGTGACGAATTATGAAGTGGAATATGAAGTACCGACGGACAGCGTAGTACCTGCAGAGTTGCAAGCGAAGATCGAAAGCTTCGATCTGAAAGCCGCAATGGATGACATTTGGAAAGAGGTGAACTCACTCGATGGACTGATCCAAACCAAAGAACCCTTTAAAATAGCTAGGTCTGACCTAGCTGAAGCGCAGCGTATCGTGGCCGATCTGGCTATTCGTTTGTACATCATCGGCTTTCTCTTGCAGCCGTTTATGCCAAATACCGCCGAAACCATCATGACCCTGGTAAAAGAAAAAAAGACTCCGGAGCAGCCATTATTTAATCGCTTGGAAAAATAATGAAAACCATAGACACTCACTCCCACTACAATCTCTATCAGTTCAACGAGGACAGGGAAGCGGCGATTGCGCGCATGAATGAAGCGGAGGTCGGGACGATCTGTGTCGGGATTGATTTGGAGACCAGCAAGCTGGCGATCGAGATTGCCACCGATAATGAAAATATCTGGGCATGTGCCGGACAGCATCCGACCGAATGGCAGCAAGAATACGATGCAGTGGAATTTGCCGCTCTGGCCGAAGGCAAGAACGTGGTGGCCATAGGAGAATGCGGTTTGGATTATTTTCGCCCTGAAGACAAGATGCACAAAGATGAGCAAATGGTACTTTTTCGTCGACAGATCGAACTGGCCATCGAAAGCGGCTTGCCGTTGATGTTGCATATTCGTCCCGAGCAGGGAACAATGGGAGCGTATGATGATGTTATCGCCATATTGAAAGA
>JAYVMR010000009.1:0-25662 GCA_043758875.1 Candidatus Nomurabacteria bacterium
GGTGACAGCGGAAACGTGAAGACAAAACGGTCTCGCTTGTCGAACCGCTTTTGACTTTACGTTGCAGCGCCAATCACGAAAGGTGGGGCGTTGAGCTGACTAACTAGCTAATTTAATAGTTTCGGCTGATAATCTGCCGGAGCGTTCATGAGATATTGGTTGAGGGCTTCTTGAGTGAGCAGGCCTTTTTGCGCGCCGACATAGAGCACGACGGACATGGAATTGATCGGTCCCCAACGCAAGGCCTCGGGAATAGATTTTCCTTCCAATAACGCGACTGAAATAGTCGAAGCAAATGCGTCACCGGCACCGGTGCGTTCATAAGGATCGTGCGGATAGACCGGCATGAACCATTGCTGGGTGCCGTCGGAAGCATAGGCGCCATTGATGCCATCAGTAATGAACACCAATTTTGGACCAAGAGCATGCAACGCACTCATCAATTCCTTAATTAATTGAGTGCGTTGTCCTGAGCCTGTCGAAGGACGTTGGGTAATAAGTTCTGCCTCCTCTAAATTACAGAAAAATGCGTACGTGTTGGCATAAATCTCTTTCAATACTTCCGTGCCAAGCTTGATCTGAAACGTGCCCGGCTGAAAGACGACTTTCATTTCCGGATGTGCGCTCATGAATGCGGCGATCTCGTGGTGGTATTGCTCGGTGTGGTCGCCCAACGAAGACAGGTACAGCATTTTTGGTGCCATGGCCAATGCCGGCATTTGTACCGGGAAGGCGGCATGCTTGACCAAGATGGTGCGGTCGACATCATGGCGCAAGACATAGTGATAGTTGGTCGGTATGCCTTGATGTACGCCGACATAATCTGTAGCGACATTATTTTTTTTCAATTCCAGTAAACAAGCCTCGCCTTGTATATCTTTTCCGACATGGGCGATCAACGCGCTTTTTAATCCCAACCGAGCGGCGCTTACTGCGGCATTGGCACTGTTGCCAACTGCGCGCACTTCTTCCATCGATTCATAGGGTACCTTGTCGCCGTAACGGAAACACAAGAGCGGATTACTGCCGTCGGCGTCAGTCTTGATCTGCGCGTCGTTTATCATAATAAAAGCATCAGTGACGATATCGCCGATAGCCAAGAAATCAATTTCCGCATTTGTATCATTTTGCATATGCTACAATTGTAGCATGAAGACTCTCATTGAATACGTCCTCCAGGCGCGTGCGGAAAAGAAAGCTATCGGTCATTTTAATTTTGCCAATATTGAAGGTTTGTATGCCATTGCTCGGGCGGCGAAAACGTTGGGCGTACCGGTCATCGTGGGTACGGCCGAAGGCGAAGAAGAGGCAGTTGGGACTGATGCAGCGGTGGCATTGGTCAAGATCATTCGCGAGACCTGGGATATTCCTATTTTCTTAAATGCGGATCATCACTACAGCCTTGCCTCAGTCAAAACCTGTATTGATGCCGGCTACGACAGCGTGATCTACGATGGTGCCAAGCTGACATTCGAAGAAAATGTCGCCACCTCGAAACAGTGCGTGGAATACGCGCGAGAAATCAGCGCCAAAACAGGACGGGATATCTTAGTGGAAGTGGAAATTGGTTATATCGGCGAAGGCTCCAAGCTTCGCGATGAAGCACCGGAAGGATTGAGTGCGGTCACCAGCCCTGACGAAGCCAAGCTCTTCTTGGAACAAACTGGCGCGGACATGCTTGCTCCTGCTGTGGGGAATTTCCATGGCATGCTCAAGCATGCCGACAAGCCGCGTTTGAATATTGACTGCATCAAGGCCATTGCCGCGATCACTGACAAGCCGTTGGTCTTGCATGGCGGCAGCGGGGAAGAAGCGGACTTTGCCGCGGCGATCGATGCCGGCATCAACATCATTCACGTCAACACCGAACTCCGTCGCGCCTACACTTCCACCCTCAAAGCCT
The DNA here is from genome assembly GCA_043758875.1 of Candidatus Nomurabacteria bacterium. Classification (GTDB taxonomy): domain Bacteria; phylum Patescibacteriota; class Minisyncoccia; order Phycocordibacterales; family UBA9973; genus UBA4124. Next base: position 1,904 of record JAYVMR010000009.1, read on the forward strand.
TCCTCGACCAGCACCCTGACGAAATCGCCCCTTACAAATATGGCGCCCCGGCCTCCCTGGCCATGGAAGCCGTCGTAACCGAAAAACTGAAGATATTCAATAGGAGGATATGAAGCCAGGTATAAATGAATTTTTTGATATAACTAAATTCCCCGCACAAAAAGGAATACTGCTTTTTGGATTATCTATGAACAAGCTAAATAATCGTCAGAATGCTCAAAATTGCCTTGAGGATATTCGTGTTTTTACTCCAAATAAAATTTCTAAACCATTAGTAGGATTAAATTTTATCTATACAGATTTTCTGTACCTATATTCTGATCGTCCTGCTCCCGAGTTAAAAGAATCATTCATGTCTCAAGTGATCAATCATAAAAATTCTTTACAAAAGTTATTGGCAAAAAATAATCTGGAACTTCAAATTCAACACGCCTTTAATTATCTTGTATGGAATCAGCTCTATGTGGGAACTAATGACTTTTATATTAAATTTCAGGAAATAAAAAAAATATATAATGAGAGCGATCTATTTCAAAAATATGTAAAAGAAGACTGTGATTTTTATGGTCGGTCAATGGAGGAAAATCAGATCAATTACTTTCTCGAAGAATTTTTAATGATGTATTTGATGTCAAAAGGAGAAGTTAAATTACCAAATGAATACATTGAGAATCAGCAAAAATGGGTCCTATTTTGCTATCCAGGCAAGCCTTTAAAAGGAACAATTTACCTTTATAATCTTAATCCATTTAATCTAAATTGGACGGAAAATATTTATCAAAATGCTCATTATGATCTTTCTTCAAAAAAACTCATCGAATTTGATAGAGTCGATTTAGAAACGTATACTTACACCGATTAATATGCTCAACGTCTCAGACTTACAAAAGAATGTGAATGGGGAAGTGATGGCTGATGACGCGACACTGATGAAGTATTCGAGAGACGCGTCGCTGTTCGAGGTTCGACCGCAGGCGGTGGTATTTCCTAAAACGGTAGATGACGTTAAGGCCGTAGTGAAATACGTGGCTGAACACAAAGCTAGTGATCCGACGCTTTCCGTCACCGCTCGCTCAGCCGGTACTGACATGTCAGGCGGGCCCTTGAATGAAGGCATTATCATGGATTTCAACAAGTACTTGAACGCACTTGTCTCCGTCGATGATGACAAAGGCATCGCGCAGCCGGGGGTTTTTTATCGTGATTTTGAAAAGGAGACATTGAAACGCAATCGTATCTTGCCGGCGTACACCGCATCCAAAGAACTCAATACTCTTGGCGGTATGTCTGCCAATAATTCCGGCGGTGAGAAAGCCATCAAGTACGGCAAGACCGAACGCTATGTACGGCGGCAGAAAGTCGTCTTTTCCGATGGCAACGAATATGAAGTCACGCCGTTGACTAAGTCACAACTTGATCTCAAAATCGCTCAGGGGGATTTTGAATCAAAGATATACAAGCAAACCTATGATCTGATCGACATGCACTATGACGAGATCATGGCCGCCAAGCCGCACGTTTCCAAAAATTCTGCCGGGTATTATCTGTGGAATGTCTGGGATAAGGAAAACCAGATATTCGATCTGAATAAATTGTTAGTCGGCTCGCAGGGCACGCTAGCGATGATCACCGAAGTCGAAATGGGCTTGGTGCCGATACCGAAATTTTCAAAAATGGTCGTGGTCTTTTTGCCGAGCATCGAACGGTTGGGTGACATCGTCGATACGGTCATGAAATATGATCCCGAAAGCTTCGAATCATATGATGACTACAGCATGAAATTGGCCATCAAATTTTCCCTTGATTTTTTCTCACAGCTGGGGTTCTGGGGCGCGATCAAGCTGGGCATACAATTTATTCCCGATCTGTGGAAAGTCGTGATCGGCGGCGTGCCAAAGCTTATCCTGATGGCCGAAGTGACTGGTGATGACGAGCAGGAAGTCATGACCCGTGCGTTGGCTATCAAGAATGCCCTCAAGCCTTTTCATTATCAAACGCATGTGGCGCATAGCGCGGCCGAAGTGGAGAAGTATTGGAAGATCCGTCGCGAGAGCTTCAATCTGTTGCGCAAGCACGTCAAAGGCAAGCAGACCGCGCCCTTCATTGATGACGTCATCGTCGACCCGCACAAGATGCCGCAATTCCTACCGAAGTTGGAAGCCATTCTCGGGCAATACAACTTGGTCTATACCATTGCCGGGCATGCCGGGAACGGCAACTTCCACATCATTCCCTTGATGGATCTCAACAATCCTATTTCCGCCGATATCATTTTGGATCTTTCAAAACAGGTCTATAAGCTGGTGACGGACTTCGGCGGCTCCATTACCGCCGAGCACAATGACGGCATTATCCGTACGCCGTTCTTGCCGTACATGTACAAACCCGACATTATTACTTATTTTGCCAAGGTCAAAGAAATATTTGATCCCTTGAATATTTTCAATCCCGGCAAAAAAGTCGGCGGCTCCTTCGACTATATCCGCACCCACCTCGTCCAATCCCACACCTCCGAACACGGCTCGTAGTACTTAGGAGCTGAGCTCCTGAAAATGTGCAACATTGAATGTTGCACATTTTCCTTTAGATATTCTTTAACACTGTTTTGCTATAGTTATTGAATGAATAATTATGCTTTTATTGATAGTCAAAATGTCTATCTTTCTGTCAAATCTCAAGGATGGGAGATTGATTGGAAGCGCTTCCGCGTTTATTTGAAGGAAAAATATGATATTGAAAAAGCTTTTCTCTTCATAGGGTATGTAAGTGCTAATATAAAATTATATAAAGAATTAGATAAGGCAGGTTTCATTTGTATTTTTAAATCAGTAATTATATCTAGAGATGGAACGATTAAGGGAAACGTTGATGCGGAATTAGTCCTTACTGCCATGATTGAGATTAATAATTACGATAAAGCTATCCTTGTTACTGGGGATGGAGATTTTCACTGTTTAGCAGAACATCTTAGAACAAAAAGGAAACTTACTGTAGTGCTTATACCAAATAAATTTAAATATTCTGCTCTTTTTAAGATAAAAATCCTCAGACCCTACATACGATTCATGAATGACCTAAGGAATAAAATAAAAAAGGCCCCGTAGGTATTTCTCCTAAAGGGTGGTCTTTTTCGTTGGTGTAAGTAAAGTATAGACGAATGATGGCAGTTGTCAAATGTTGCATATTTCGGGTTTTTCAGTATACTAGGAGCCTATGATTACCTTAGAAGCAACACAACGCAACGGCTCTCCGGAAGCTATTCGCGCGCAAGACATGATCCCGGCAGTGTATTACGGAGCGGGCAAAGACGCTGTCTCAATCGCCATTCCGGCCAAAGAATTCATCAAGGTCTACAAGGCAGCCGGTGAAAACACAGCTGTCACGCTGACAATCGGCGGTGAGAAGATCAGCACTATCATTCACGCCATGCAACGTGATGCTATTACCGACACCATCACTCATGTGGACTTTTTGATCATCGATATGAAGAAAGAAATCGAAGTGGCTATTCCGCTTGAATTCACCGGTACAGCCGATGCTGAGAAGAACGGTCTCGGTACCGTGGTGAAAGTTATCCACGAAGTTGAAGTCAAGGCATTGCCAAATGACTTACCGCACAATTTTGAAATCGATATCACTATTCTTGCCACTCTTGAAGATCAGATTCATGTCAAAGATATCAAATTGCCAAAAGGGGTGACTATGATCACTGAAGGAGAAGAGGTAGTTGCATTGGTGGCTGCATTTACCGAAGAAAAAGAAGAAGAAACCGTCGCGCCCGACCTTTCAGTCATCGAAGTAGAGAAAAAAGGAAAGACTGAAGCAGAAGACGAAGCATAATACTTCTGGTATACTAGGAGTCTCTATCCTATGTATACAAAAACACTGAGTTTCTTCTTAATACTCCTCCTCCCATTGTCTTTTGTGCCCTTTCTGACACCTTCCGTGGCACAGGCGCAAAGTGCTACTCCGGCCGTCTGTACTAACCCGAGCACGGCTGAGATTGCTCAGGCTTGCGCTGATTATGTGGCAGAAAATAAAGTTCTGGCTGCTCTTCAGGCGCAACTCAATCAGCAAAAGGCAAAAAGCGGCTCATTAAAAAAGAACGTCAATGGGCTGATCGCTCAAATCGGCGCCACACAATCAAAAATTTCCGGTGAAATCAGCACTATCAACACCTTGAGTTTGGAGATAGGACAAAAACAAAAAGCTATCGGTGACCTTAATTCTGAACTCGATCGACAACATGCTTCCATGGCGCAGCTCATCACTCGTACTGATGAAATCGATCAAAAAGGCGCCGAGTATGTCTTGCTCAGTGCCAACTCGATCTCCAATTTTTATCAAGATTTGGATGATTTCTTTTCAATAAAACAATCGTTGTATGGCGCGCTTACGAAAGTAAAACAAATTCGCACGGTCACTCAAACCCAAGAACAACAATTACAAGACAAGCAGTTCCAAGCTCTGGATGCCAAGAACGCGTTATTGACGCAAAAAAACCAGCTGGCGACCAATCAAAAGCAGGTACAACAATTACTGAATACCAGTCTTTCTCAACAACAACAACAAGCGGCATTAGTATTGGCGCAACAAAAAAAAGTGGCCGTTATTCAAAGTAAACTCTTTAGTTTTGCCGGTGGAGCGACCAGTGCCATTCCGTTCAGTCAGGCATATGTCTACGCCACTGCCGCATCCGGCGTGACCGGAGTTCGTCCCGCATTTATATTGGCTATTCTTACTCAAGAATCCAGTTTGGGAAGGAATGTCGGTACTTGTAACAGAGCCGGTGATCCGCCATCAAAAAGCTATCTGAATGTCATGAATCCGCGCGATCAGCCAGCTTTCTTGCGCATTACCGCCGCATTGGGACTCAATCCCAACACCACACCCGTTTCTTGTCCGATCGGTACAGGCGGATGGGGCGGTGCAATGGGCCCGGCGCAATTCATTCCTTCAACCTGGGAAGCAGTCTCGTCTCAAGTGGCCTCGGCCCTGGGTAAATCAGCATCCAATCCTTGGTCGGCGCAAGACGCCTTCATGGCTTCAGCCATTTATTTGCAAGACAGAGGAGCGACAGGGGGAGAGACCAATGAGCGTAATGCCGCTTGCAAGTATTATTCCGGCCGTTCCTGTGACGGGCGCAATCCGCCTAACAGCTTTTACGGCAATAGTGTGATGGCATTGACTCGCAGTATCCAAGCTGATATTGACTATTTAGTGCAATATGGTGTTTCTAGACGCAAATAGAATCTCTTGAACTTCTAGAAAACTATGCTACAATAGACCCACTATGAAAAAAGACATTCATCCCAAGAATCTGCGCGAGGTAGTATTTCATGATAATTCATCCGATACTGATTTTATCATCGCGTCGACCATGAAGACGACAGAAAATATCACCCTTAAAGGCAAGGAATACCCCATGTATCGCGTGGAAATTTCCAGTGCCTCTCATCCGTTCTATACCGGTACGGAAAAAGTGATTGACACTGCCGGCCGCGTTGATCGTTTCAACAAGCGTCGTGCTGCTTCTGCGAAGAAGTAAATATAAAAAGCCTTTTCATACGCAAAAGGCTTTTTATATTTATGGTGAGCGAAGTCGAACCATATGCTCGATATAGAATCATTAAAAAAGAATCACAAGACCCAATATCTCGCCGAGCAGTACGAGCGGCTTTTGCAGCAAGAGCGAGAGACTGTGGCATTGGGGGAGGGGGATGAATCAATGAAAGAGATGGCACAAGAAGAATTGTCGGCCATCCAGGTACAAAAGACCGCCCTGGAAGAACAGATTGCTGCCATTGAAGAGTCTGAAAAAGAAGAGGAGGAATTTCCCAATGAGATCATTTTGGAAGCCCGAGCGGGCGCGGGCGGGGATGAGGCGGCATTGTTCGCCCAGCAATTGGTGGAAATGTATTGCCGGTATGCCGAGATAAAGGGCTGGCAGTGGAAAATGATCGATGACATGACTGTCGAGATAAAAGGTCATGATGCGTATCGCTTGATGCGATTTGAAACAGGGGTGCATCGCGTGCAGCGTGTGCCGGTGACCGAAAAGAATGGTCGCATCCATACTTCGACGGCCTCGATCGCTATTTTGCCGATCAAAAAGAAAATAAAGTTTGAGATCAATCCGGTTGATCTGGATATGGAGTACTCTCGCTCTGGCGGTGCCGGTGGCCAGAACGTCAACAAGGTTGAAACGGCAGTGCGCCTGATCCACAAGCCGACTGGTATCGATGTGCGTTCCACCAGCGAGCGCAGTCAGTTGGCTAATCGGGAAAAAGCCTTTGCTATTTTGACCGCCAAATTGCAGCAGCTCAAAGAAGAGGAAGAAGCGAAAAAATACGCCGGTGACCGTAAGAGCCAGATCGGTACGGCTGATCGTAGTGAGAAAATCCGCACCTACAACTTCCCACAAGACCGTGTGACCGATCATCGCCTCCGACAAAATTTCTCCAACATCGAAGGTATCATGCTGGGCAAGCTGGATAAGATCATCGACGCGATGCAAAACGGGGAAGTCGGGGAAGCCAGCGAAAGTGATGAGGACTAGCCAATCAGAATAAAACAGCCTATGAGCCGTCTTTCGCAGGACGACTGGTCCGAGAAGGAGCGAATTTTCAGCAGAAAATTACGCGACGGCGAAGAGGCCTGTTTTATGAAGATTGGCGGGTATATTGAAAATATCTCAAAATTTGTTATAGTTATCCAGCGAAACAAAGCGTGCTTCGCAGTGCCGTAGTTCGAAGAACGAAGGCGTGTATAGTTCAGTGGTAGAACGCTGTCCTGATAAGACAGAGGTCCTTGGTCCGATTCCAAGTACACGCACAACAGAGCCCACCCTTGCCATTATTCATTTTTAGTGTATAGTGGGTAAAAAAAGAAAGGAGGAACTATCTATTGAAAAATGAGACGTTAAAATTTATTCTTGATTCAATTTTTTCAAAATTATTAAAAAGAGATCAAATTACCCGGTATTCCTCCTTAAAAGGAATACTTAATGATGAAGAGCAAACGTATTCGCTCTGTTATCATGCCACGCTCAGCGGTACCAATAACTATTGCGTAAGCTTTGTATTCATTATTCATTTGCCATGGCGAGAGAAAAAGTTTTGCGGATTTTCCAGCTCTCGCAAAGAGTTGTTGTATCTGACGCGAAATTTTTTAATCGATAATACTCAGCATGTTTACACATCCTTGGTATATCAAATCAAACAATGGCGAAAAGGGGAGCAAAACGAGAGGCTCTTCTATAAAAGATTCCTGGAATCATTGCCAAAAAAGTATCCTGCTTTGATCAAACATGTTGCTAAAAGTTCTCAGGAAATGGATCAGCATTTCGGAATTGATTTCAGTGTATGGTTTGAGATAGAAGAAGAGGGGCGCTTAAAATTGAAACAACTTGATTTTAACATCAAGTCCTCTGATTCATTTTTGGAAAAACATCATCTTAAATACCCGACAGTCGGCACATTTATTTTTACAAAAGATGATTTAAAAAACAAACAAGCACTGGAGGAAAAATTCTTAGGGTTCATGCTTTCTTCCTTGCATCTGCACACTACCCTTTATTGGTAAAATCCCGTCATACATATGACGGGATTTTTTTATTGGTAATTTATGAAAGGTAGGGTAGGATAGGGGATATGAAACTCCATGTCGTAGCGACCCCTATAGGCAATCTGGCGGACTGCTCGCCTCGGGCTAAAGAAATGCTGGGGCAGGCCACGCTGATCATCGCTGAAGATACTAGAACGACAGGGCAGTTGCTCAAGCTGTTAGGCATCAGCAGCAAGAAAGAGTTCAAATCTTCTCACGCCCAGAGCAGTCCGGCTGAATTACAAAAAACACTGCAGGCCTGCGCGCTGCACGACATCATCTGTCTGGTCACCGACGCCGGCACACCCGCCATTTCCGATCCTGGGTCATTCTTCATCAACCATTTCCGCGCCATGTACCCCGAAACGCTTGTTGTACCGATTCCTGGGCCTTCTGCGGCCATTGCGGCGCTCTCAGTCTCAGGTTTTCCTGCAAGTCATTTTGAATTCTTGGGATTTATTCCTCATAAGAAAGGGAGACAGACATTGTTCGCTTCCTTGGTGGAAAAAGACCGTACAGTAGTGCTCTACGAATCTCCTCATCGCATTTTAAAAACTCTGGAGGCATTGGCGGAAAATATTCCTGAACGTCTCATCATGATAGGGAGGGAAATGACCAAACAGTTTGAAGAATACCCGGTCGCTTCAGCTGCGGCCATGTTTGAGTATTATAAAAATAATGCTGACAAGGTGCGCGGGGAATTCGTCATCGTCATCAGTCCCTGCCTTCGCTAAAGCTACGGCGGGCGAGACTCTGTATGCTATACTATCTGAATGATTGGAAGACTACGATTGGTATTTTGGACTGGCATCGTGCTGACATTTTTGCCTTTCTTCGGCATTCCCAATACCTGGAAAACAGCCTTGGCGATAGTGATCGGCATTGGCTTGGTCGTGCTTTCCATCTCGTTGCGAAAAGGATATCGCGCGTTGCGTCTTATCATTCGTAATCTCGAACGCACCGCAGTTGAGCAAACATTACATGAATAACGAATCGTCATCATCTCCGACAAATAAAAAAATTCCTGCCCATATCAAGATGGGATTGCGTATTTTTGGCGGGGTATTGGTGATCGGCATTGTTTTTTTGAGCGGGGTATATATCGGCTATCAAAATCGTCCCGGCTTTACCAAGGTGACTGATTTGATCCATCAGCCCGATGCCAATCCCAACATTACCGCATCCGATCTCGCTCCGTTTTGGAAAGCCTGGCAGATGGTCAGTCAGAACTTCGCGCCCGGCACCAATGCCAAGGCCACTACCGATCAAGACCACATCTACGGTGCGATACAAGGACTCGTTGGATCCTTTGGTGACCCGTATACGACCTTTTTCCCGCCTTCACAGAATACTCAATTCCAAGCCCAGATTGCCGGATCATTCAGTGGTGTCGGCATTGAAATCGGTGAGAAAGACGGCATCTTGACCGTCATTGCTCCCCTAAAAAACACCCCCGCCGATAAGGCCGGGGTAAAGTCCGGTGACCAAATCATTAAAATCGACACAACGAATACGTCTACCATCACTGTCGATCAAGCGGTAACCTTGATACAAGGCAAGAACGGCACTACAGTGACGTTGACTTTGGCACGCAAAGGAGTGGCGACACCGATCGTGATCCCGATCGTGCGCGGCACCATCGACCTACCTACCGTCGATACGGAAAATCGTACCGATAAAAAAGTATTCATTATTCACCTCTACAGCTTCTCGGCGCAATCCGCCATCTTATTCAAGAATGCCATGGACAAATACCTGTTATCGGGCGAGCATAACCTGCTCGTAGATCTGCGAGGCAATCCCGGCGGATATCTCGACGCGGCAGTGCAGATTGGCAGCGAGTTTATTCCCGAAGGAGAAACGATTGTTAAAGAGATCGGCAAAGATCCTAATGACGTCACGGTGCACACCAGTACCGGTCCTGTCATCTTTCCTAAAGGGGACAAGTTGATCATTTTAGCCGATCAGGGCTCTGCTTCCGCGGCGGAAATTTTAGCCGGCGCATTGAGCCAGCAAGGTATCGGCACATTGGTGGGCCAACAAACGTTTGGCAAGGGTTCCGTGCAACAAGTCATGTCGCTGACCAGCGATACCTCCTTGAAAGTGACGATCGCGCATTGGTACACGCCCGATGGTACTTCGATTTCGTACAAAGGCCTGACACCGAAGATTCTTATTCCATTTGACACTACAGCCAAGACCGATACTCAACTTGAAAAAGCGCTCGATCTCTTCACTACTCAATAATCATTATGAAAGTCATTCTCTTACAATCAATTCCCAAGCTCGGCAAAAAAGATGACATAGTGACTGTACCGGACGGCTACGCGCAAAATGCGTTGTTTCCTAAAAAGCTCGCTATTGTTGCCACCGATCAATCTGTGGCGGCTTTGCAGCGTACTCAGCAAAATAAAATCACCGAGAAAAAAATCCAGCATGAGTTGTTAGACAAAGCCATTGAAGGCCTAGAAGGGAAGAGTCTGGTATATAAAACCAAAGTCAGCGAGAAGGGCAGTCTCTTTTCAAAAATCACTGAACAGGATATCAGCAAGGCGCTGTTCGATCAGCACCGTATCTCTATCGATGCGCGTCTGATGACCATCAAGGGCACTCCTATAAAACAAACAGGCACCTATGCGGTGTCTGTCAGTGAAGGGGAGTATAAAACTGAATTTTCAGTTATTGTGTGCGGCTAGCGTTGATGTTAGCCACTTTGCGAACGGTATTGGTACCGTCAAAGTTGAGCTTACGCTTTTGTGAGAATTTCACGAAGCCCGGCTTCAATGCGTAGAGGGTATGATCTCGCCCTATACCAACGGCTTTTCCGGCCAAGATCTTCGTGCCGCGCTGGCGTACGATGATAGAACCGGCGATGGCTTGTTGCCCGTCGTATAATTTGGTACCAAGATATTTTGGTGCTGAATCTGTTAGGTTTTTTGCTGCTCCTTGAGCTTTCTTATGTGCCATAGTAGCTGTATGATAGCCCACAGTCCTTTTTCTGTCAATGAAAAAGGTTTTAAGGTATACTGACGAAATGCAATCCTTTTTTGACCGACACTTTCAGACATTGCTAGCTATTTCGGGTACGCTATTGGTGATAATAGCCTTCTACACCGGCTTTTTGGAAGGGAAGCATACAACGCTGGCCCAGCCGGTTACCCTTGCTTGTAAAGACAATGTTTTAGATAAATTGTCAATCCCATTACAAGCCTTGACTCAAGCAATAACAGCGCATGCTTCCACTGACCCTTCGATGTTGCAAGACACAGCGCAGGGCAAGTACGTGGGTTCTAAAAATGGTACCAAGTACTATCTTCCCGCTTGTCATGCCATGAAGCGCATCAAGCCGGCAAACTATATCTGGTTCTCTTCTGCGCAGGATGCCGAGATACAAGGATACTCTCAAGGAAAATGTTAAAATCAATCTTATCATTTTGCATAATGGCCGCATTCGGATTACTGGTATTTGCCGTTTTTTTACCTACTCAGGCCAATCAAATGGCGCAACAAGTATTGGGCGGGGCAGTGACACTCGACGCAGTGATCGGGGTCAGCGCGCCGGTACAGACCATTTCTCGCACGGTAACCACCACGGTCAGTGACATCTCTTCGGTTATTGGTAAAAATATTGGTAAAAACAAAAACAAGGAAGGGGTGCCTGCAACCACTGCCAACAACTCTCCGTTGTCGATTGAAAATATCATTGATGCCACCAACAATGAGCGTGTCAAAGCGGGGCTGTTGCCACTGAAGACCAATGACAAGCTCGAAGCTTCCGCCAAGATAAAAGTCGATGATATGATCACTAAACAATACTTCGAACACACTTCACCGACAGGGAAAACAGTGGCTGATTTAGGTAACGCTGTCGGATATAACTATGTGGTGATGGGGGAAAACTTGGCCCTGGGTAATTTCATCAATGCCAATGACCTCTTGCAGGCCTGGATGAATAGTCCGGGGCACCGCGCCAATATTCTCAACACCAGCTATCAGGACATCGGCGTCTATGCGGCCCAAGGCACGTATCAGGGCCGTACGGTCTGGTTTGCGGTGCAGCACTTCGGCACCCAGCGCGGCGTCTGTCCGGTTATCAGCGGTTCATTGAAGGGAAGTATCGCCACTCTCAATGCCACCATCAAAACCGAGCAAGACCAGATCTCTGTTCTACGTGCCAAAATAGAAGACCCTAATCATCCGCAGGGAGCAGAGTACAGCGCCTTGATCGCGCAGTTCAATGCCTTGGTCGCCACTTACAACAACGATGTGACGACTTCACAGCAAGACATCACTGCCTACAACCAACAAGTCGTGGCGTTCAACAGATGCTTGTCTTTGTATCAGGTTTCTAAAACGGCGGAGTAGGTAAAGCAAGATACCTCTATGGCCAGGGAAGCCCTCCCTGTAAAATACTATTAACGTCGCACAATATATCTTTTACGACGCTATATCGATAAAATAAGCCTTCTACTATACAATATCCGTGGTAATATATAAATATTATGATTAGGTATATATGGATATGGTTAATGCTCCGTCTATTACAGGATCAGGAAAATCATTTCATTTCTGAGAATCCTAATTCTGAAAGATTTATTACGCGAGGAATCCGAGCATCGGTCGGCCTACAAAACTTTGTGGATTATTGCAGTAAGAAAAATCTTCTTGTAGCTATTCTTCCGACATGGGCTCTTAGATATTTCAGACCAGATCATACGGACCGATACGCTGATGTTTCTCCCAACCTTAAAAAATTGAGAGCGGCACATTCCATGATTGACTCGGCGATTGATTATGGATTTATCTCTTATGGGAATAAACGCAACGGTGAAGGCATTATCGAAGTTAATAGGAACTTCATTAGAATATCCCCATCTGGTGATGAAGTTGTCGGCTACTTTGGGTTCCTTGAGTCATTCGTGAAAAAGTTTCCCGCCACATGGATATTGATTACTCTTAGCTTTGTACCGACTATAGTGACCCACCGACAAACTATAGGGCTATTTATTACAAAGTGGTTGTAATCCCCCTGGATTCACTTCCCTGCTTTTCTGATTCATATAACTGTATAATTATATTATATATTATATGGTACGAGTACCCAGAAGCTATCTTGCTAAAACAACGAGTAGAAACGAGATATCAAGGATGTCACTCAGAAAAATTAAGATGGCTAGGCTGAAGGAGTTTGTGTTATGGGAACGATAAGATCTTTATTTACCTCTAAGATATAACCGTCATGAATCATATTTCCATTTACCCTTACAGAACTCTCACCCCCAATATGAGTATTCGTTCTTAGTTGCATTAATTCATCCATAAGATGGTCAGGGGTTGCCATAACGACTATACGCGCAATTGTAGACAATTCCTCATTTGTCATAGTAAATCTTAAAGAACTAAGTATCTCAGCAAATATGTCCCCTCTATTTTCATTTGTCACTCGAGGTGCGCAGAAGAAAACTGACCACTTATCAGTAAGATCATCCATTTTTAAAACGGCAAAAAGCGCAATGTCACCATTTTGTCTTATTTGCTCTAAAGTTGTTCTAAATTTTTCAATCATTTTTTATCTTTTATCACTTTCATAATTCCATCTTTATCATTGGTCAGTATGTAATACAGAGATTCCACTTTCGTTTTATCAAACTGTCTTCTTATATCTTTATTGTATCTCATCGTCGGCCATTCCCCAAGATAAGAGGCTGTGAAGTCTGACCAGTTTTGTTGTGCTTCTGGCGTACCTCTTGTATCAAACAGATTACTTACCCCGGAGATCATGATGAGTTGATCGAAGTAATGAGTTTTGAAAAAACTTACTACTTTATCACTATTATGAGTTTCAGGATAATATTCAAAATTTAATGATTTACACGCTTCTCCTTTCAGTGTGAATTCGAGAACATATCCCATCATATAGGCAGCTCCACACCAATCTTTTGCAGTCATTAAAATGATTGCCGTATTTAGGTGTTGCTCAGCTAATTCTTCAAAATCTTGGAGGGTGGCCATACTTAAAATTACTCTACCATACTTCCCGCCTCTTTGCTTGTTCAAAGCTTTCGTGATTCTAATAAGACCATCTAATATACATTAGACAACCCTATATCAATAAATAAGCCTTATATAACAATCCTGCACTGTCCGAACTCTGAGTCATGGTATTATTCTCTTATGACTAACCAACCCCCTATTATCGACATTAATTTCTTTGACGACGCTGCGGCATTTGCACATAAATCGTTATGTAAAAAAGCTCATTGCGGGGCGGTCATTGTTAAGGACGGGCAGGTCATTGCTGGAGGTTATAATGCCCCTCCGCTCAACAACCTGGAGAATCAAAAATGCGATTATGTCTACCCTATTGACCGCAAAAGGCCCAAGAATGACTGCGCGTGCTGCGTGCATGCCGAATGGCGAGCCATTATGAACGCATTGAAGGCCGGTGCAGATCTTACCGGCAGCACCATATACTTCACGCGTGTCGATGAAAAAGGCGACAAGATCTTTTCTGCTGAAAAATACCAGCCGCATTGCACCGTTTGTAGTCGCTTAGCATTGGATGCCGGAATCAGTTTCTGGACCTTATGGCACCCTACTCAACCACCCATTTATGACGTCAAGGAGTACAATGACTTGTCCTATCAATTTCATTTAGAACAAAAAAGCCCCGAGTAGGCTTTTCATTTTTTAGGTGAAGTCTTTAGTCAAGCAAGAGCGTTTTTGTCATTTTGTGTAGTAGAATAAAAGCATGGAAACAATATCAGACAGAAAGATCACCATTCTTTTCCGTATCAGCTTGATGGTGAAGGTGATGCAGGGGTTGGTGGAGGTGTTATTGGGTGCCGCATTTTTATATGTTAAATCCGACACGATTACTCGCTTGTTTCAAGAATTTATCAGGGATGAATTATTAGAAAATCCTTCTTATAGTAAAACCTCTCATTTCTTGATCCAAACCGGTAACACTATCATAGCCACCGGCACCCTGTTTATAGCGCTGTATTTGCTCAGTCACGGTATCGTTAAACTATTGCTGATCATCGGCGTGCTGAAAAAGAAGCTATGGGCGTATTACGTTTTCATAGTCATTCTGTTGGTGTTCATTGGCTATCAAATCTATCGCTACAGCATTACCCGCTCCCCGCTTGTTTTGATCTTCACCCTTTTTGATGTCTTCTTTACCTGGCTGGCCTGGCAAGAATCCCAGATCATCAAAAGAGCGAGGGGAAATATTTAGTGGTGGTTGGTAATATCCGCTTTCTTTTGATCAAATTCTATTTTGTCGATCTCTCCCCTTGCGTATCTCTCGTTGAGGATGTCGAGCGGTGACTTTTCTGTCGGTTGCAGAGGATGAACAGGCGGAGGCGGAGGGGTCTGGCGATGGATAGTGGTGTAATGGGTCGTACTGCTGCCAAAGAGTGCTTGCAAGACGCTGATAATGATGCCGATAATGATAATCCAAATCAATATGAAGATAATGGTGCCCAGCGTTCCATAGTTATAGTTCCAATAGGTCAACATGGCGGTAACTCGAAATAAATGATAATTAACAGTCGTAAATCGCGACTCATACATTATTACGTTCGCCAAGCTACAAGTCTTTCAGTATAAAAAATTACCGGATAACTTTCCACTCTTTGTTTATGGAGCGTTTTAAAAGCATAATGCTGAGGGCATTAATGATCCATAATGATAACAATTTCGGCCAGCCGATGGTGTGTGCCCGGCGGCCGGTGTGATAGATCGTTAAGGACTTCTCATAACGTGTTTTTCCGGCATGTGCCAAACGGCGAAACATATCGAAATCTTCGCCGATTACCAGCACTTCGTTGAACCCTCCAAGTTGCTCGAAGGCGGGGCGTTTGATCATTTGAAACTCGCCTGAAGCCGACCCGACGTGCAAGACGTTGTTTAAAAATCGATGATAATGATTGACGAATTCAAAGACCATCTTATCGGTAAATGTCTCCAGATAATCCGATACTCGCAACCTGCCGGTGATAGCCACCAGCTCATTGTCTCGGGCAAAAGATTTCATTGCTAGGGTAAAAAAATCGTCGGGGTTCTTTATATAGCAATCGGCATCCAGAAACACCAGATAGTCTCCTGTGGCGACGCGCGCACCCTCATTTCTCCCGGCGCCGATAGTTTGGGAAATATCCCTGTTTTGCAGCACGATCTTATCGGCATACCTTTTCACCAGTGCTACGGTTCGATCGGTACTGTTGCCGTCGGCGACGATGATTTCTTTTTCATCCGAGTAATGTGAAAGGCATTGCAGTAATGTCTCAATGCTTTTTTCCTCGTTACGAGTGGGAATGATAAATGAAATCTTCATAATTTAAATAGTGTTTCCTAAACGCTTCAGGGCTTGAATGGCCCAGATCACCATCACCAACGCGATACCGATTATGGTCATTTTTCCAAATAATGAGTGTATCTGAGTATAGGCCGTGCCAAAAAAATATCCTAATGCTAAGAGCATCCCCGACCACACCAGTTGTCCCAAAATATTAACACGAATAAATTTCCAAAAACGTACCCGCATAATACCGGCCGTGGTCAAGACCGCCAAGGCCAGGCCAAATCCGTTGGTAATCTTGGAAATGAATAATATTTTATATTTGTGGGTATGAAAAAGCGTCTCAACTCTTTCAATTTTTTGCTCGGAGAAACTGAAGAACTTCTTGAATTTCTTGAGCGCTGACCGACCATAATGATAACCGATATAGTACCATATGACATCACCGATAAGGTCTCCCATCATCAACGCGATATACACCGGAATAAAGCGGAAATATCCCAAACGCAACAGTATGCCCAACAACACCGAAAGGATCGGCCCTTCAACAATGGCCACCAAAAGGATAACCCCATAGATGAGATAGGCATGGTGTAGACCGAATTGTATGAGCCAATGCTGTAATTGCATACCCTTTAGATTATATCTCAATAATACGTTTTTTTAATGAAGGTTAGATGAAGGAAGAAGTATCGTAACGGTTGTGCCGACCCCTAATTGGCTCTCGAGCGTGATCGATCCATGGTGCTGATCGGTGATCTGTTTGGCGATAGCTAGTCCCAGTCCACTGCCGGCGGTAGCACGAGAGCTGTGGACCTTATAGAAACGTTTGAAGATATGCGGTATATCTTCCGCCGGAATGCCAGTGCCAGTATCCGTAATGATGACGGCCGCGTGACTTTCTTTTTCTCGTAGGGTGACAGTCACTGTTCCGCCAGTCGAAGTATGAGTAAGGGCATTGGCAATAATATTTTTAAACAGGCGTGACAGCGTATGGCTGTCCCCTTTTACCTGGAGCGGCAAAGATGATTCAAATGAAAGAGCAATACCTTTTTGGACGGCTAGACTTTGCAAGCCCTCGATTTCTTTTTTGACCAAGTCATGGAGAGGTATGATCGCATGGAGGGTATTGCGGCCGCGAGAAAACTCCAACAGTTCGGTAGTAGTGGTACTCAGACGACTGATCTCTTCCAGATTGCTTTGCAATGTAGTCACTACTTCGCGAGACATATCCGGATTACCCCGCAGCAGTACCTCAATGTCGGTTTTCATGACTGCCAAAGGAGTGCGCAGTTCGTGAGAAGCGTCGGCACTAAATGCTTCCTGTGCTTCCAATGCCCGTTTGATGGGACGCAAGGTCACACCGGCCAACCAATAGCTGCCAGCAGCCGCGACCAGGAATGTTATGACATCGATAATGATAATTTGTAATTGAACCCGTTCAACGGCTTCTTCAAAGATATGATTATGGCCGAATTGCTGACCGGTCAGGTTTATTTGGTCGCGGATGTTGTGGACCAATGAAAAATACATGGCGCCGCTATAGACGATCAGTGTTAAAATAATGATAAGCAAATACAGCACCGTGATACTGATGCGAGCCCAACTGAAAATATTAGATCGTAAATCGGTAACCCAGGCCTCGAAGCGTTTCCAAATTGTTTTCATACGGTATTATCTTTTTTCTTATATTCTTGATATGGACATCGACCACGTTACTGAGTGAATCAAAAGAGAAATCCCAGACATGAGCTAATAATTGTTCGCGGGTAATGACCTGGTTGGGATGACGAACAAGATATTCCAGTATAGCAAATTCGCGCAAGGTTAAGGAAACATCCTTTTGATCGATAGTGAGCGTTTTGGTATTAGTGTTGAGTTCCAATTGGCCAACTCGAATAATAATCGGCACGATCTCGATGGGGCGCCGCAGTAATGCGCGAATGCGTGCCACCAGCTCATCGAATGAAAACGGCTTGACCAGATAGTCATCGGCACCGGCATTCAATCCCATGACTTTGTCACCGGTAGTGTCTTTCGCTGTTATCATGATAATAGGTAGAGCAATATTTTTATTTCGTAATGCCATGCACACCGCCACTCCATCTTTGCCCGGCAGCATGATGTCCAATATCACCAAGTCATACTCCGTGCTATGGGCGACAATGCGTTGTTCCGCTTCCAATCCGTCCCCCACCACGTCAACGGCATATCCTTCCTGCTCCAAACCTTTTTTGACCGATTGGGCGAGCTTTTCATTGTCTTCGGTCAGCAGTATTTTCATACTATGATTGTAGCACTATTACCAGCTGCTACATGCGGGTTCGCCGCTACAGACCATCAATGCCCAGGTTGGACGAACAGGATCATAAAACGTTGTCCCGGCAGCGGGATATTTCTCTTCCCAAACATTATGGATCAACAATTTGTAATTAGTACCATCGGAGCCATATAAAAATCCAGTACAATTACCCCCAGGGTTAGGATCAACAGGTAAAGTGGCAATATAATTGGGCGTTAAGCCGTTTATATAAGCTGTGGGACCGCTAGTAGTGCCATTGGCTGTCGAACAAACTCCTGCATTTACGCCGCCGTATGTTCCAGGTGGGTATGCTAGCGGGTATGATCCGTTATCCGTATAATATGCCGCCAGTGCTGTCTGTAACTGATTTGCTTCCTGGATACGAAGCGAGTCACGCGCTTTTGCACGCGCAGAGTTTAAACTGACAAGAATTACCGATGCTAAAATACCGATAATAGCGATGACTACCAAAAGTTCAATAAGCGTAAAACCTTGGGAACTATTTTTGCAGGGTTTCATTATTTAATGAGTATACTATATTATTTTTTGTGGGCAAAGAAATAGATACTGGGACCGAACCAGGCCGAAGCCAGAAGGCGTTGCAAAGCGCGTTCCATGGCAATGAGTAATTTGTGCGGCACGTATTTTTTCAAGACTGCGGAACGGAAATTGGAGACGGAACGCACGGTCACGATTTCAAAACCGGCTTGTTCCAATATAGCCTGCAATGTTTTTGGATGATGATTGACGAAATCGATCGAGCCTTCACGTTTGTCGGCGTTGACGGCCATCGGATCGGCCAAAGTCAGTGTTTTGTAATTCCCTTTCCGCAAGGCTTGCAAGCGCGCTTTGAAATGGATCTTATTGGCCACTTCCAATATCAGATAGCCGTCCTTTTCCAGCACGCGGTGAAATTCCTTGGCAGGCACGGCAAAGTCGGGAATGTGATGCGTGACACGCACGCACAAGATCGTGTCGGCACTACTGTCGGCAAACGGCAATGTTTCAGCCACCCCGGCCACGTATTCAACAGTGGGATATCTGTCGCCGACTTCTTCCTGAATGCGTTTCAATTGCACGGTTGAAGGATCAAGCACAATGGATTTCTTATAGAGATCGACATAGTAAGGAATGAGCCTGCCCAATCCTCCGCCGACATCGATGATGCAGTCATTTTTTCCCGATGCTTTCTTCAGCAGTTCGGTCAAGACCATGCTGTCAGCGGCATGTTCATAGTCTCGCCCTTTCCAAAAGGTCGAATAATCATAAGTATCGTATTGAGCATCGTTGTTCATAATAATGTGGTGATTTTTTTATTGTAACGTGCAGAGTATAACTGATAAAAACAACTTCATCAAATACCTATATTGTGCCTTTGGTCATATCGCGTATACTTATGTTTGTACTGTGACTATATATAAACACCATATCGGCCTGTTAACAGGAATACTGATCATATTTTTTGCTCTGCTGTACAGCATTCATTTGACTGAAACGCAGTTGCTGGCCGAAACATCCGTGCCTGTTGCATTTCCTTATAAAAATATCGCCTTGACGTTTGATGACGGACCATACGGCAATTCGACGCAACAAGTACTCGATATATTAAAAAATAATGATGTAAAGGCAACCTTTTTCATTGTGGGAAAAAATGCCGAACACTATCCTTCTCAAGTCATAGCAGAGGTTGCTGACGGGCACATCATTGGCAATCACTCGTACAATCATGCTCATTTGGGGCATGTGCCGTTGTCGCAATTAAAAAACAATCTGCAACAGGCCGAGCGGGTCATCCAATCCTTGACTGGATTGCGGCCGCATTTGTTCCGCGCGCCCTACGGTGATACTTCTCCGTCGGCGATAAAAGAAATACAGCATGAAGGATATGTAGTAGTAGGGTGGACTGTTGATCCTAATGATTGGAATGATAATAAAATGTCCAGTGATGCCATTATACAATATGTGATCACCCATGCTCGTCAAAACAGTATTGTTCTTCTGCATGACGGTCGTGACACACAGGTCAATTATTCACGCGATAATATGATCGGAGCGTTGCCGCAGATTATCATCCGATTGAAACAGCACGGGTATCGTTTTGTCACCGCCGATAAAATTCTCAACCAGAAACCGTACTATTGAGTAATGAGCGGAGCGTTGGGTGAGTTGATGCGAGCAGTTTTCTTCCTTGTTTTTGTTTTGAAGGAATGAGTAACGCGAGCAACTTTCTTTTTCTTACTTTTGCTAATAGTTTTCATTTTCACCCTTGTTTTCATTTTCACCTTTGCTTTCACGTACCTTGCGACAGTGTGATGCTTAGTTACTGTCTTTTTAATTGTTTTGGTGGCGGCCTGGACATGCGAAGTCATTATGACTCCTAGCAATGCCAATATGACGCTGGTGATTACTATCTTTTTTTTCATGTCTCTAGTATATCAATTTTCCTGTAATTTCTCTAAAACCTTATCGAGCTTGGCGTGTAAGGCTGAAATCTCTTTTTGAGCCTGTACATCAGTTTCGTAATCGGCTTCGGCGCGCAGTTCGGAGTGCTTGCTTTGCAAATTTTGTCCTACCATGATGATGGATAACAATACCAATTGTAAAAAAGTCTGCGCGATCCAGGAAATAATGGGAGCGGTGCCGCCGGCAATGGCTTGGGGCAAGCTGATGAACGCGATGATGGCAAACACGATGGCACACCACATAGTGCCGACAATACTAGTGATGAACAGTGCCGCCTTATCGAGGAGACCGAGACTGTCTTTGTGTTCTTTGTTGACGTTTCTGGTCATATATTATTCGTGAGCGATTACTTCGGCTCGTTCTGATTCGATGGCGTGCAATATGCGTTCAGCGATATAGTCGGCGGAGTCGGGGGTTGACATGTTGTCGCGGAAGCGGGATTCCATGTGCTGCGCTGCCTCATCGGACTTGTAAGAATTCTTACCGAATTCCGTCGCGGTCATGCCGGGATGCATGACGTTGACGATGATATTGTCTTTTTCAAGTTCGGCGCGAGCGGTCAATGAAATGCAGTTCAACGCGTACTTGGTCGAAGCGTAAGCGCCCAGCATAGGGAAATAGTTTTTGGAAACCAATGAACTGATATTGAGGATATGTCCCCCGCCTTGGGCACGCATCAGCGGGATGACGCGCTGCATCGCCACCAACGGGCCGACGACATTGAGCTGGAAAATGTCTTTGTAATTTTCTATGTCGACATTTTCAATCGTCCCATAGAGTCCTTGCCCGGCATTGTTGACCAAGACATCGATGCGGCCGAAGTGCTGATGGACTTTGTGGATCATCTCCTTGATATCGGTTTCATCGGTCATGTCGGTACGGATAGCGAATGAGCCCGGGATTTCTTCAGCCAGCTTTTCCAACATATCCATCGAACGGGCCGCCAATGCCACTTTTGCACCGTGTTGCGCCAACAATCGCGCCGTTGCCAACCCGATCCCTGCTGTCGCCCCTGTCACAATAATCACTTTTCCATCTACTTTTTTCATACCCTAAGTATACAACAGTATTGCTGTATTGGCTTATTTTAAGGCTTTAGTGTATACTGAGGCCCATATGGCAAAACGAGACAGAACTCTGGGAGTTCACCCAAAATCAAACAAATCCCACAAGACCAAGAAGCGACTTGAAGTCAAGCGCACCATGCTGGCCGCAAAGAAAACCAGCAAGAAGAACTAGTAAAAACACCTGAGGCGATGCCTCAGGTGTTTTTACTTAAAGAGCGCCATGAATTTCTCTGGGTCGATGGAGATGTTGTTGACACGAACAGTTAGGTGAAGATGAGCGCCCATTGAATAGCCAGTATCGCCACTCAGACCAATGAGCTGTCTCCGCTTCACGATTTGGCCGACTTTGACGTTGAATTTCGACAGATGAAGATAGAATGTCAGTAGTCCTTGGCCGTGATCGATGATAATGGTCTTGCCATATGTTTTGCTATTTTTTACTGCGCGCACTACCCCGCTGTTCATGGCCACGATCTTTGTGCCGGTCGGCGCTTTGTAGTCTGTGCCTTTATGAGCGATAGAATATGGCCCAGTCTTTCTATTGTAGCCATACGGACTAGTAACCACGACTTCCCTTAATGGGTAAATAAAATTCTTTGACCATAGTGGTTTCTTGCTGCTGACCACAGAACCGATAAAATCTTTTTCCTTTGCCAATTCAGTAATGATATTGTTTTGCGCGGCCGGCGTATTGCCTCCCAATTTGTCAGGGATACCCAACGGTTTTTCAATTATTACTTTTTCATTCACCGTGATAGTTTGCTTCAAGACGGTAGTGTTTTTCAGGACAACTCGTAATTCATACGGGCCGGGCTTTTTCTGCAGATCAATACCTATCAAGGCGGTCGGTATTCCTTGGTAGGAAAACACACCGATACTCTTTCCGTCAAAGGTCACTTTTTTAACATCACTCATCTTTACTACATTCTCAATCTTGACCATGACCGGATCACCCTGCATGATCTGACTTGGCATCACTACCAACGCCGGCGCCGCAGCAAATACCCGCCCCGCCATCAGGAACATCCCCATTGCCATCACTATACCGATAAGGTATTTGTTCATCCTTTCATTATACTCCTCTTTTGTTAGGTACCGAGTACCTAAGACATCTAAGGTTTAACCTTAGGAGGTTAAACCTCCGGATTAGGCGTTTGTGCCGGCGATGAAGCCGGTGGTCCAGCAGAGTTGCAAGGAGAAGCCGCCGGAAGGACGGGTGATGTGCAAGAGGTCGCCGGTGATGAAGAGGTTGGAAACGAGTTTGGAGCGCATGGTTTTCATGTCCATTTCGGTCAGTGGAATGCCGCCGTCGGCAACGACCGCGCGATCAAAGCCCATGAGGCCGGTAATGGTCATTGGCAGTGCTTTTAATAGGTCAATCAATTGTTTACGTTGCTCTTTTGTCACACTGTGTACTTTTAATTCCTTATCTAGACTCGGCAATAATGAAAAGACTGCTTCGATCATGCCGTGTGGCACGATGTCGTCAAACACATTTTTTAATAATTTATTCTTATTGGCATCAAAGACGCTGATGATCTTTTGCTCCAACGCGCCATGGTCCGTATCAGGGTATGCGTCAATGGTGGCGGTGACCGCGCCTTCCTGCAGCAAGTCAGCAACCTGTCCGGCACTGTTTAAAATGAGCGGGCCGGACAGTCCGAAATGTGTGAAGAGCAGCTTGCCTGTCTTTGAAAACTTTTTCTTCTTTTCTTTCTTATCTTGCACGGAGAACGTGATCTTCATGAACGATAACGACACTCCCGATAATGACTTCACCCAGGATTCTTTTACTGCCAACGGTACGATGGTCGGCGTTGGCGTGACGACAGTATGCCCCAGATCTTTCAACCACTTAAATCCATCGCCGGTCGAACCGGTTTCAGGATGAGACAATCCGCCGGTGGCCAGGACATATGACTGTGCCATATACCGCACTTTGTTGGCAATGATAGCGGTTATAGCGCCCGCAGTGTGTTCTATAGCGGTCACTTCCGTATCACTCATGACGGTGACA
>JAYVMR010000010.1:0-31901 GCA_043758875.1 Candidatus Nomurabacteria bacterium
GGCGGCTACGTCAAGCGCACCGATCCGACCGAATACAAGATCCAAAAGCGCGGCGGTGTCGGCGTCATTGACTTGGAAACAAAAGAAGAAGACTTTGTGACTATTTTACAAATGGCAGATACACACAGTGACTTGTTATTCTTTACTAATCTGGGCAAAGCCTATCAGATCAAAATGTATGAACTGCCGGAAGGCAAGCGTGCTACCAAAGGCAAATCTATTATGAATTTCTTATCGCTTGGAGCGGATGAAAAAGTAACGTCTATTTTAGCAGTACCGAAAAAAGCTAAAGAAGAAAAAGCATCATTGATGTTGATCACCAAACAAGGCACTGCCAAGAAGATCTCGTATGAGAGCTTCAAGGACGTGCGCCGCAGCGGCATCATTGCCATTCGCTTGGAAAAAGGTGATGAGCTTGAGTCTGTGCTTCGTGTGCAAAAAGACAACAGTGTGATCTTGGCGACAGCGCTCGGTCAGTCCATTCGTTTTACTGAAAGTGATATTCGTGAGATGGGCCGCACAGCCGGTGGTGTGCGCGCTATGAAGCTGGGCAAAGGCGACAGCATCATCGGCGCTGATGTGGTGACGACTGAAGACAATACCTTCATGCTGGCCATGAGCGCCAACGGTATCGGCAAGAAGACCGCCATGAAGGAATATAAGATCCAAAAGCGCGGTGGCTCCGGCATCAAGACTACTAAAGTCACTGCCAAGAGCGGCGCGTTGATGGTCGGCAAGGTGGTCCATAACGATACCGAACTAGTGGCCATGTCCAAGAAAGGCCAAGTCATCCGCGTTGATCTCAACACCGTCCCATCCAGCGGCCGCCAAACGCAAGGCGTGACCATTATGAAGCTCAGAGCAGGGGACAGTCTGGCGTCAGTGACGTGTCTGTAAATTCCAAGTGTTAGGTACCGAGTACCTAACACTCCGTTAGAAATAATCACTGGACAGAAAAGCCATCATCTTCATTTAATCTCAACGAGGAAATCGGGACTTTGTTGTGGAAAGTAATGAGAGGGGAGAAAAGTAAGCTACTAAAAAGTGTGTCACCCAGGAAGAGTAGTTGATACCCAAGGCTACACAAAAGTTACGGAAATGTTACTATAGTATATCATATGGAAAAGCACCCGCTCCAGTTCAAGACGCCAGAACTCCAGACCTCGCCGGAAGTGGACAGGGCGGTTGAACGGCAGGAGCGAGAAACTGGTGAGAAGCTTCCCAACAATCCCAATGAGCGCATCGAGGCATACATGGATCGTTTGGAGAATGTTTTTCTTAACCCAGACGAGCGCACCCGCGAGCGCAATATCGAACTTTTTCGTGACAAGATTTATGACGCGCTTCTGATAAAGTCCGACCATTTCCCTGAAAGCTATTTTGACCTGCAGAAGCGCATTGCCCGAGAGCGCGGACAGGCGGTAGAGGAAATTCCTGAAAACGTTCGAGAGCAAATGAAGGACGTTGCGATCGAGGATCAGCGTCATTCTCTCGATGCGTGGATGGACTATCTGGCTTCTGATGATGCCGTGTATCCGGCCTGGTTCAAGTATTTTGTCTGGAAGAACATCACGAAGCTTTCGCAATTCGACAAGGAGCGCGGGGAGTTCAAGAAGCGCACCGATACCACCGTCGCGCCGTTTCCTGATATTTATCGCGAGCCGTTAGCACAGATTGCCGACTTGTATGAGAAAGTCAGAGAGGACAACAAGACACTGAAAGATCCGGAAATACAGGAATCATTTTCCAAAAAGTTTCCAACGCTGTATGCCGAGCTTATCCAAGAATCGCTTGCCTCATCGCTGGAAAATCGCGAAGAGATCCAAGGTCAGTGGGTGAAGTACCAACAAGGAGACAATGATGGTGCTGAAAAACTGTTCGAGTCCCTTGAAGGAAAAGGCACGGGCTGGTGCACTGCGGGCAAATCAACCGCCCAGACTCAAATCGATAACGGTGACTTCTACGTCTACTACACCAATGACAGCAATGGCGAGCCAACCCAGCCGCGCTTGGCCATTCGCATGGAGGGTGGCAACAAGATCGGCGAAGTGCGTGGCATTTTGCCCCGCCAGGGCGTTGAGCCGCTGATGCAGGAAACACTCGATGAAAAGCTGTCAGAGTTTGGCACTGAAGCTGACGCATACCGCAAGAAAAGCAATGACATGAAAGTGCTGACCGAATTAGAGCAGAAGCATGCAAGCGGCAAACAGTTTAACAAGGACGATATTATGTTCCTGTACGAGATCGACAGCAAGATCAAGGGGTTTGGCTATGGGCGCGATCCGCGCATTGCGGAATTACGTGCGGATAGAAACACGCAAGAAGACCTGCCGGTCATTTTTGAATGCACCAAGGAACAGGTCGCTCACTCCATTGAAGAAATCACCGCGGACACCAAGGCGTTCGTTGGTCCATTAGAGCCTGATATCTTCCAAAAATTGCCAGAGGGACTTGAGCACATCTATATATCATTTCCTGACAAGAAAATCAGAAGAGAAGAATTGGAAATCGGCGGCAAGACGGGCGAGCAGCTGAAGAGCGAGCTTGAAGCCGCAGGTATCAACATTTCGAGCTACGCTGAGAGCATGTTGAAAAGTCCAGAGTTTACCCCAAGCAAAACTAAAGAAGATGCGACACTCATCCGCCTCACCGTTGCCAATCTGGGCTTTACTGAAAACGCCACGACAGACCAAATTTACAAGCGTGCCACCGACCTCGGCCTTGAACTCTGCACCTCCGATCTTGGTCCAGTATATCTATTGAACTACCAGAATCAGCAGATATTGGAAAGGGTCTATATTGGCATGAAGCAAATTTCTACACACCTCAGCGTTCCCCGCATCTTCAGCTTGGGCGGTGGTATGTGGCTGAACGGTGAATGGGCGACGCCCAACAAGGAGTGGGATCCGAGCGAGGGGTTCGTGTTCCTTCTCCGCAAGTCTGAGGCTTGAGTTCTTTTGTCTTACAAAAGAAATAAAAAATAGTATATAAATATATGGAAAAAGCAGTTCAGGGCTTGTGTACCGGTATTCCATTGTTTAAGTAAGTATCATATAATGATAAGAAATTATTAACTCATTAAATTACATTTTATGGAAAAATTACCACCACAGAAAGTTTCAAGCAAAAAAAGAGGAGGGACAAAAATTATTAAATAAAATAGAGGATAAGTATGGAAAAAAATAATATATCACCCGAAAAATTCGAAAAGCCGGTACCTCTTGAAAGAAAGGAATTACTACAAGCAGAAAATATCACGCTTCTTCCAGAAGCTTCACACATATCATTGGAAGAAATTAGTGAACGGTTCGGCAAAGACAAGAAAGTCATTGTATGTGATCTTTATCTTGATCAGATTGAATCACGAGGAAACGAAGATCAATATGGGTTGGTATATGAAAATATCACCAACATTGACCACCACGCTCCTATTACCGCTATGGAGCGTCCTATTTCAAGCGCAACCTTAGCGATCAAATACGTTGAACAATTTGGTGCGCAAAAAGACGCAATAGTCGTCGTTAACCATACGGACTGTGATAGCACACTGAGTTCTTCTATCATACGAGGCACATTGGCTGCAGAGCAGCGGTTTTCAGATGCAGCTATTGCTGCTGATCATACTGGAGAACCAAATGCTATTGCTGACTTACTTCAAGCTCTCGATTCAAAACGAAATCTAGATTTTTCATTACGAAATCTCAATTTATTGTTAAATGGTCAAGAGCTTGAAGAGGAGGCACAAGCACTTTTAAACAAACGGTTAGGTGACCGAGATCGGGCAAAAGCTTTTGTTGAAAGTGGTGCATTTGAAACACTGGGACACGTTGCCTATGCTGAAGCCACCGCAAAATTTGACGGTGCCTTTTTACCAAGTCTACTTCCCGAGGCATGGGTCATAGTTTTAGGAAGCCCTCTCAAAGATAAAGAAGGGAACATTGTTCCAGAAGTTAATGAAATAAAAATACGTCTCGGCAAAAGTGCTCCAGAAGGAATGACACTGCAATCGCTTGGTTTGAAAGATACCGATATTAAATTTGGTGGACGCTGGAATGCAGGAAGCAATAAACGTGGCGGTGGTACCAATTTGTCAGTGAAGGAATGCGCGGAAACAATAAATAATTTACTTTAATGTTATTATTTATTTGTATTAACAATTAAGCGCCTTATATATTAATGATATGGAAAAAATACAAAATAGTAATGAATCTCATGAGAAAATGTTCGACGGGTATGAAGTCGTGCTTTTTGACCCTCGACCCAACTCTGATAATTCTAAAATTTTTGAAAGCAAAAAAGTATATGGCATAGAGGTTACCATTCCCGCGCTTGCAGAACAATGCATCGGCAATCTTGATCCGCAGCATAGTGGAGGAGATTATACGAGAGCAGCAATTGAAGACGCGATATCGTGCGAGTTACCACCACAGGATGCAGTGCTTGCAACCGTACGCCCTGACCTCGATAGCTTCGGGTCAATGGCACTTTTCAACATGCGCCAAAACAGTAAAGTCATAAATGAAGACATTCTGGGCAAAGTTCAAAAAATTGCCGAAGCTGATACTTTTGCAAAAGGAGAATGGCCCGGCGAGAGAGAATTGCCGACTGTTGAAAATCCCTGGCCCGAAAGTAAAGGAGAATTATCTCCACTTTCGGCAATGGTTATGGATTTTAAACTACCAGCAAAGGATAGAGTTGCTCGATTGCAGAAATGGTTTGAAAATAATGAAACCCCAAAAGAATATGAAGAAAAACTTGAATCAGAACGCCAAGATCTGATTCAAGCAATTGAAAATGAAGATATTAAAGTCAGTGTTCGTGACGGTATCGCGCTCGTTGAAAGTACACATCGTTCCGGT
The DNA here is from genome assembly GCA_043758875.1 of Candidatus Nomurabacteria bacterium. GTDB lineage: Bacteria > Patescibacteriota > Minisyncoccia > Phycocordibacterales > UBA9973 > UBA4124. Next base: position 4,860 of record JAYVMR010000010.1, read on the forward strand.
ATGGATACGGGCTATAGAAAAGCCCCAATTGTCATTGCGGTTAATCCAAAATTCCAGATGCAGGGTGGCGAACCTCATGTAAAATACACGGTCGCTCAATATCAAAACAGCTTTGTTGATTTAAAATTAGCATTATCTGAAATTCAAGCTCTTGAGGCTGGCTGGGGCGGATCCCCGACAATAATTGGCTCTCCGCAGGGAGTTTCTTCTAAACTTTCAATGGAACAAGTTTTTGAGATTGTTGATAAATATAAAATTTAGTTTTTATTTAAATAGTCTCTTTATGATGTTCTACTCTGTTTTAGATATTAAAGTTTCATTATCATAAAAAATCTCGTGTAGAAGTATCTGAGCAAGAAAATCTGTATCTTTTCTGGCACTCCTTAATAAATCTTTATTAGAATTATTTCGGGTTGACAAAATATCACCACTATTCTTTTTTACCCCCGATAAGTTAGATTCACCAGTTATTTTCGGTGCCCCAGCAAAATCCCCGTAGTAAAGATGATTTTTTATTTCTGGCCTCAAATGATTTTCAAAAGACCATTGATCAACACTACAAGTTGCAATATCATACGCAATATTATTTTTTTGCAGGGCCTGTATGGTCACTGCTACCGAACTTCCTGTATCGATATATTCAGTTATTATGAGTGTCTTGGAAACCTTTTCAGGGGCATGTTTATCGATATGATTCGCAAAATTTTCAATAATATCTTCTTGATCTATGAAATGCCGAGCTCCAGCCAAAAAAAGCATTTTTGCAGGAATGATACCTTGTTTTTTATAAACTGTATCTAATATCTTTTTTAATATGAGAGCAGGGATTCTGCCCGAAGCATCCTCTCCTATAAGAAAATCATATTCGTGATTTTCTATAGCTGGCTTGAGTTTTTCAACTAAATTACTCATCATTTTATATAGTTGAAGTATTTCTGGATTTTTTATATTTTCTAATTTTGCGATTGTATCAATATTTTCCTCATGAGTATTAGAAAAACCCTCATATTTTTGAGGAAATTCTGGTGTCTGTTCCATAGATTAATTATATCACTTCTTTTTTGAATTATGCTATAACTTTGGTATTTAAATCTTTGGTTTTTTGAAAAGCGCGATCACGTAGTGATCGCGCTTTTTTCAGACCCTTCGACGATGCTCAGGGTGACAATAGTATAGTATACTATTGTCATGTTCATGGATCCGGTCAAAGTGCTTGCGGCCTGCAATATTCAATCGACGAATACTATTGCGGATTTTGGCGCGGGCAGCGGATTTGTGGCGCGAGCGGCAGCCGAGTTGGTGCCGCAAGGGCAAGTCTTTGCCATTGAGATCAATAGAGAGGTGGTCACGCGCCTGACACGCGACGCCGTCGATCATCAGCTCGGCAATCTCCACGTCTTGTGGGGCGATATTGAGATCCTTGAAGGATCAAAATTGGCACATGACAGCGTCGATGTCGTCTTGTGCTTCAACACGTTGTTTTTACGTGATGACAAGGCGGCGGTGGTCAAAGAAGCCTATCGTGTCTTGAAATCGGGCGGCAAAATAGTGGTGACGGATTGGACCGAATCTTTCGGAGGGTTGGGACCCCAGCCGCATCACATTTTCCCGCAGCTGGCCGCTGAAGCACTCCTAAGCGCGGCCGGTTTTAAAAAGCTTTCCAATACCATTCCGGGCGGCGAGCATCATTATGTTATACTTTTTGAGAAATAATCATTTATGAAATCATCGTTTCAAACCATACTCCTCTTCGTTTTCATCATCGGCTTTGTCATTGCCATCGCTATTTTTTCCGGGCTGTTTTCTTCCTCCAAGTCAGCTACTGTTTCAACGGTCCCGACCGGACAAGTCGCGGTTTGGGGCATCCTGCCGTATGACACGATGCAACCATATATCAACAACTTCAACAGTATGGGCTATGGTTATACATTGCTATATACCCAGCACACACCGGCGACATTGTATCAAGACCTCATCACCGCCCTGGCCAACGATGCGTCACCGGACCTGGTCCTTATTTCTTCCGAACAGTACTCGCAGATCGGCAATAAACTTTTTACTATTCCTTATACAGTGACGCCGGAACGACAGTTTCGTGATACCAATATCGACGGTGCGCAGATTTTCTTGACAAGCAAGGGAATATCCGCCTTTCCGTTAGTGGTGGATCCGCTAGTGGTGTACTACAACAAAGACCTCTTGGCTGCCAAAAATTTCGTTGGCCTGCCAAAGACTTGGGATGATCTCCAAGCGGCAGTGCCTGTGCTTACTAAACGGGACAGTAGGCGCGCGATCACGCAAAGTGCCATTGCGCTGGGAGGAACAGATAATATCTTGCATGCGCGAGATATTCTTTCGGCACTGTTTTTGCAAACAGGGAACAGTATTGTCAGTTATGATTCTATTACCAACTCATACCGTCCCACCTTGAACAATCCTCCGGCGGGTACACCAACCACTGCGTCATTGCCGAGCGTACAAGCGCTAGATTTTTATACCAGCTTTGCCAATCCGACCACCACCACTTACACTTGGAACAGTTCGTTACCGGAAAGCCTGCAAAATTTCTTGGCCGGCAAGTCGGTGTTTTATATCGGTCGGGCTAGCGAGCTTTTTTCAATCCAATCGCAAAATCCTAATTTGAATTTTGATGTTACCCAGCTGTTCCAAAGCAGTTCCGCCACTCGTCCTATCACCTTCGGTTCTTTCATCGCGGTCGGCATCATGGCTAAAGCGTCCAATCCGGCGGCCGCTAACGCGGCCGCCGTGCAAATGGCCAACAGTAGCAACATCGATGCGCTATCAAAAGCATTGTCATTGCCACCGGTTCGTCGCGACTTGTTGCAAGTGGCGCAAAACAATCCCTACCTGGCGGTCTTTTTCCAAGCTGCGCTGTCCGCTTTTTCCTGGCCTGATCCAAACCCGGCTAGTACCAACAAGATATTCCATGATATGATTACCAATGTAAACAGCAATACTACCGATACACCGACCGCTATCGAAAATGCCACTCGTGACTTGCAATCAAGCATTCAACAATAAAGGTAATGAAAAAACTATTCTCCTATACGATCATCATACTCATTATATGCTGTGCCTCGGCCATTCCTCTTGTCATGGCTGCGGCAGACAATTCCGGTATCGTCAGTCCGGTCGGACAAGGCCTTATTCCTTGCGACGGGCCTGAATGCACTATCAACCATGTCATGATATTACTCAACAATCTCATGAATTTTTTCTTCAACACGTTACTCTTGCCGCTCTTCGTGGTTATGGTATTGTACCTGGGCTATAGCTACATCACCGCCATGGGCAAGCCGGGCCAGCATGCCAAGCTCGGCAGTATGGCCATGCATATGTTCCTGGGGCTGTTATTGATGCTGTGCTCTTGGCTGATCGTCAAAATTATTTTATCCGTTTTGGGCTATGCCGATATCTTCGGATTTTTCGGCAAATAGCGCTATACTATGAATGCAATGAAAAAACTGCTCACCGCCGCAATGATAACCGTTCTTCTGGTCTGTACTTTCGGGACAATAACCCATGCCACGGACAATACTCTTGTTCCTAGCGGCAAACCAGTGATTGATTCGGGGCTGGGCAAACCCCAAGGTACACCGGTCATTGACCCGGCTGCTCCAGCAAACGCTCCTCTCAACATACAACTTCAAAATCCCTTAGCCAAAGGAGGGGTCAATACTATTGGCGATGCTATCAATAAGATCCTCAGCCTGGTCATTCGGGTGGCATTGCCGCTGATCATCATCATGTTCATTTGGTCCGGCTTGAGCTTCATCTTTGCGCGCGGCAATCCTGAGAAAGTCAAAACCGCCAAGAATATGTTTTTATACACGATCATCGGCACCTTGCTCATCTTGGGAGCCTGGACTATTACCAACGCCATTATCGGCACCGTTAACGCCATCACTGGTTATTAATATGAAATATTTTTTTACCACAGTAGTCTTTATTGCAATACTATTATCAGGCGCTACCATGGTTGCGCAGGCAGCTCATAGTGTTTGCCCCGTGATCAATACCGCTAATGGCACGTGTTGTACGGATGCTCAAACTCCCGATCAACAGGCTGCTTGTCGAAATTACTATGATGGGAATAATGGCACCGACACTCCTGTTATCGGGCAGATTAATAGCGGGGTACAACCAGTTAATCCTATCAATAGTACCGCGACAGTGACCACTGCTCCTGCTCCTCTCATGTCCAACCCTGCTGCTTCTTGTAATGCCATTGCTTTCAAGACGTTGCTCGACATCGCTATCTGGGTCAAATGTGTCATCGGTGCCGTCATTATCCCCGGTATCTTCTCCTTGGCCTTCCTGGTCTTCCTCTGGGGAGTCTTTAAATTCATTCGTTCCTCTGATATTAAAGACAAACAAGACAGCAAGCAGTTCATTTACTCCGGCTTAATAGGGCTGTTCATCATGGTATCGGTCTGGGGGATTATCAAGATTGCCACCACCACCCTGGGTATCGATTCGACTGTTCCCATGCTGCAAACCAGTGATCCGCTCAGCATCAGCAAAGCCTCCCAAAAGTAATTAACACCCTTTTGGGCCTTTCGTGGTATACTGGAGTTACCTGTACATAACCAGGAAAAGTAAATAATTAATTAATTATGAAAAAAGCAATTTTTAATGTTAGTGCACTCACCGCGTTTTTGATGCCCGCTATGGCATTGGCGCAACAAGCAAATTTCCGTTACGTGGATTCAATCGTGACCCCGGGTCTCTACTATCTCCGTTTGTCGATTACTGTTATCACTATCTTGATGACGGTGTTCTTCCTATACAATGTTTTGCGTTTTATTATGAACACCGATGCGGGTAAAACTGCTGATTTGAAAAAAGCCATGATCAATGGTTTGATCGGTCTTTTTGTGGCTGCAGCAGTCTGGGGCATTATCGGCCTGGCTGGTAATATCAGTGGTGTACCGACTGGGAGCACAGTAAACCCACCGCTTACTTGTCCTCCTGGTTTAGTTGATCGTGGAGGTATTTGTAACTAAGGATCATTAGTAATGATTGCTTACGCCGCTGCTGACGCATTTGATAAGGTGTTATTCAGGATAAATGCCAATATCATTAACCCCGCGATTGAATTCGCGTTCATTATCGCCTTTGTGGTATTTATTTGGGGCGTGTTCCAATTCATCGCCGGTGCCGATGACGCAGCCAAGCGTCAAGCAGGCAAGGATCACATCTTGTGGGGCATTGTCGGCTTCGTCATCATGTTCGGGGTCTATGGCATCATCACTATCGTGGTCAACACTATCGGTGTCAGCGGCCTGACTCTTGACTCAAAGCAACAAACCTTCAATCCTCCGCAGATCCAGACAGTCAATGTTCCGAAATAATCTGTACAGTAAAGAAAAAAGCCCCCGGTGTATAGCCGGGGGCTTTGCATTTTACAATGATTGATTAAGGAAGCACTTCTTGCGTCACCCACACCAAATCATTTTTGTCGACAGTAATATAATGCCATCGTTCATCAATGTTTTGTGGAGGGGATACATGAGTGTCTTTCCGATAAGCAGTAAAGACATGCTGCCCATCCTCGCGATCGTAGCGATACTTCACTCCGGCCTTAAGTGGCTGGGCGTTGCCGTACGTAATGACGGTGTAGCCTGCATAGGGATCGATAGAGGTAGTAACTGTCTCGGTAGACTCTACAGAATGATTGGGATGATTTAGATACCATCTCCATCCAATAACACCTACCACAATGACTGCGGCAACCACTCCGATATTTTTCCATATTTTGATGGACGGGAGAGATATGCCTGACAGTGAGGGAGTACCTTTTAATTTCACAATTGCAATACCGATAAGGATGCATCCCACGATGCCAATGATCCACCAGGCCAACGTATCACTCGATCCTGTAAATGATGTAAAAATCACACACAAGATAACTACCATAATGATAGGAATAAGATGTTTTTTAAAAAATCTTTTCATTTTAAACAGTTTTTTTGTTTTTGTTGAAATTGTTTGATTTACTTTCATCGTTAATTTCTTTCACGATGTCCATACTAATGGTCCCGTTCACGATTTTGTCGACATCAACAGTAGACGAACCGTTTGAGGATTTGTCTGTACCACCATCCACATAGACGCGAATGTTGGATTCAGCCAGAGACTTGAATTTACTGACGGTAGTTGCGTCAGGAATTTTTTTCAAATCTTTTTGATTGGCTGTATTTTCCTGCATCAGCGCTTTGGCGGCATCGACTCTTGGTTTAAGAAGCAATGCTTCAGTCGCAGATCTATCCGCGGCGGCACCTTTTTCGATCGCCGCTCTGACGGCTTCAGCTTTGGCTTTGACAAAATCTTTCGATTCATCCATGACATCATCCGCTATGAAATTCATATCGAGAACTCCTTGCCCCAAGTTTTTGACTTTGAGCATCTCGTCATCGATACGTTGGATGAATGTTCTGCCGTCTTTGAGTTTGATATCGTTAAGCTTTTCAGTCCTTAATTCCGAAATATCATCAAAGGATCGCGCACCGAATATTTCACTCAATGCCGACATGATCACGGCGTGCATGGTTGAGAGCCATTTGCCACCGTCACCTTCTTGGTAACGGGTTCTGAAAGGATTTCTAGTACAGGTTGTCACCGCAATCTTGACGGTCATCTTCACATTTTGTGCTTCAGAACCGTGCGCTCCCTTTGTCTTACCTGTTGCCAATCCTTCAAATACCATTTTGTAGGTGTACTGTTTCCTATAGTGGTTTGAAATACTCATTTTACTAATGGATACTTCTTTATCTTTACTAGGATCACCCCACACAATGATCTTTTTTTCCTCGTCGGTCAGATCGGCGGACACTCTGTCCTCGATTTTTTCCATCCGATACGTGGAAATTCTCTGCAATGGCCATAAGATAAAATCATATGGTCCGGCGTCATTTCCGGGAATGATATCTCCTATTTCTACGAGAGTACCATCCTCATCTTTAACTTTGTTATCCACGTCTTTTTGAGTGGCAGCATGATCACCTTTGCTTCCGGATATTATCCGAATGAAGCGGCCGGTAAAGCCTTCAACGATTTTGAATTCGTTTTCCTTTACCACTACACCGCATTGGTATAGCCAGATAAGGATAAGAATGACGACAAGTATGCCGGCGATAATTTGAGGGTTCATAATTTCTCTATTTAAGGTTTTTTAAGTTACAAATTTGTGATTTACTTTGAAAGTATTTTAGCATAAAAGAGTCAAATTGTCAACCAATGGGGCGGTGAGCAAAAGCCTTATTGGACAAGCTTGAAAGGGGAGTGTAAATACTGTATTATGAGGCGTACCGTATCCAAAGTGCTGGGATGGTGGAATTGGTATACACGTTAGTCTTAGGAACTAATGCCGCAAGGCTTGGGAGTTCAAGTCTCCCTCCCAGCACTTTGGATATATGTTTTGCTCCTATAGCTCAGTTGGTAGAGCAGCTCCCTCTTAAGGAGACGGTCGCAGGTTCGAATCCTGCTGGGGGCACAAATAAGTAAGTGATGTAAGTGTGTTTTGGAAAAGAGGTATTAAAAATGACTAACCAGCGACAAGTTCCACGCGTGAACATGCCGTAGGCTCACAAAACAGGCTTCAAGATTTGCTCACAATAAAACATGGATATTGAAATTTTGTCACAGAACTTTTGTGACTACTCGGTTTCTATCAAAGGGTATTCAAAAAATACCATTAGAAGATATAGGACTATGACAAGCAGCTTCTGTCGTCTTGCTAATGTTAAAAATATTGAACAGATTACGGATGAGAATGTTCGAGCTGTTTTCTATAATGGCAGACTGGAGAGAAAGTGGTCGGTGAACACTTATATTGCGTATCGGAAGAGTTTACTCGTTTTCTTTCGTTGGTGCGTGAAGCAGGGATATATGGAAAAGAATCCAATCATTGATATTGAAGTGCCAAAAATGGAAAAACGATTACCAACAAAGCTCACTAAGCAGGATTCGTTGAAATTATTGGAGCTGGTATACAACTATCCCTACGACTACAAGTTCCTTCGCTATCGTAATCACGCCATATTCTCCATGTTCATCTTTGCTGGACTGCGAAAGCAAGAATTATTGAGTCTAAACTTCACCGATGTGGACACAGATAATCTGACTATTTTTGTTCAGCAAGGAAAAGGCGGCAAAGACAGGATTATTCCGATGAGCTTCACGTTGGCACAGAGTCTGAAACGGTATAAGGATGAACGAAAGAGACTGAACAAGGTAAACCCCGAGTTCTTCTGCTCTCTTCGTGGTAATGTTGGCTTTACCATAAATGGTCTTCAAAAGCTCGTTGAGCAAATGCGTGTATCATTCAAAATACCTTTCACCATTCATAAACTCCGTCACACATTCGCAACCCTCATGCTGGAGGGTGGGTGTGATATCTACAGCCTATCAAAGATGATGGGGCATAGTGATATAAATACGACAACAATATATCTCTATGCTAGTGCTGAACACTTAAGGTCACAAATGACAAAGCACCCGATGAATGACCTATTAAGATAAAACCGCTGGCGGTTTTATAGTCAGTATTGAACTCTTCGTTCAATATGAAAGTATGATACCATCACAACATGGATACTATATATTCAGCTGTTACCATCTACCATGCCTCTGCTCCTTGTCTTTTAGGGGCTTGGCAGGGTGTATGTAATTATTATAGCGGACAGCCTGTCTCCTTTTCTCTCGGTGAAGCAATCGCTTCTTTCGGCTTGATTTTTGCAGTTTATCAGCTCAAAAAACCTTCTTGGGACATACGATTACAAATTCAGGGGTGGCGTGGTAATTTGTTATGGATTTTTGGAGGATTAGGTCTTTTCTTTATTTTACTCAGCGTTGTAATTTCAAACATTCCTATTGGTCTCATTCGAGCCCCGTGGGGAATTTCTTTGTTCTATGAATTGCTTGGCTTTTTCTGTTTCATTGCAAGTCCCGTATCTTTATTTATTTTTGGAAGTGTAAAAGTAGAAATTTTTAATTCTAGAAATGCAGAAAGGTTTTATGAAGTACTTCACTATAATGTAATGAGACTCGAACGTGAAAGACTTGAGGCAACTGTTGATATTCTTCGACAGAATTTACCTCCTCTTATTAAGGCTTTACTTCAAAATGATAATGAACTTATTGATAAAAGTAATCAGCAAAAGAAACGTTTTGCTTATTTGGTTTTCACGATACTTCTCAGTGAGAAAAGAGTAGTTGATTATATTGTCACTGAAAGAATGGATTTTGTCGGGACGATGTTTAATCATTTGAAAAAACACAAAGAATATACTCTCGACGTAAAGAACGGGGTTGGTAAAATCTTTGAAAGATTGTTTCAAAATGAAAACTCATTTCTTTACAATCAGCTTACTTCAGAGGGTCTGACTCTTTCAGTTAATCTTTATGAACATATTTTTTCAGATTATGATGTGGTGAAAAAATACAAACCTTTCTCTCAAGGAATTAAACAACGATTGGCAGGAAGTTATGACTCCGTTCCAGTCACTGTATACTTAAGAGCATTTGAGCTTTCTCTCGAAGCATATTTTTCAGAACAGAGAACATGTATAGATAATAACCAGTTGATTAAAGCCTTTAATGCATTAGACAGATATATGGAAAATATCTGCAGTATGATTGCTAGTAAAGCATTGCCTTATAAAGAAGTTTATTCTGATATTTCTACTATCGGACATTTTTATGGGCATACTTTTCCTATTTTATTTAAGAAAGCCAGAACAGATGGGGTACTTTATGCTATTGAAACAAAAGATAACTTATCCCGTACCGATTCACCAGAAAACTTATCGGAAGCTTATGTATCCTCTTTATATGCTTATACAAAGAGTCTCTCTACTTTTATTCCAAATAAAAATGATGCTTGGTCTATTACTTTTCAAATTCAAAATGCATACTGGGATTTTTCATCTAATGATTTAGAAAAAATTAGAGATAGGCTACTAGAGTTGATTTGGGAACAAGTACAGGAAAACATCAACGGGTACTTTCCTGCGGTAATGAGAAATTATCTAACAATTCTTCCATGGTGGGATACTACAGTACGGACAGATTGGTATGGTCTTGAAAGAGAAAAAATGAGGAAAATCCTAATACAATTAAAGCCACGTTTTATAAATAAGGATAGAATGAGAAATAACGTGACACTTATGAGCGATGAGCTTCTTCCTCACGAGATAAAATTCTCAGAGACGGAAAATAAAATATATTATATTACTAACTTAAATACTCGTATTGATATAGCATAGTATTTTATTTCCTAAATTTCTTAAAGCTTCAATGAATGAAAGGTATAGTGGAAATAAAGTGTCCTAGTAAAACCGCCAGCGTTCGCTAAAATCATTGCGGATAACTTTTCCTCCCTCATATACCAAATCTCACCTATACTTAAGGTATGGAAGCAGAAGAACAGCCAAATATCCCCGAAACACCTGAAGTGGTGGAAGAGTCACGAAAGGTGGCATATGTCATCAAGGATGCCAATTTCCCCGATTTGGAGGTCTGTGAGTCCGCAAACGCATGGTGGACGAGCCAGCCCAAGGTTGAGGAGCTGATACGCACCTTCAAGTTCGGCACAACAGTCAAACAGGCCATTGCCTTCGTCGGCATCACCAAGAAGCAGTGGGAATACTTCAATCAGGTGCATCCTGAGTTTAAGTGGGTGAAGGAGAACTGTCAGGGAGTCCCAAGCATAAAAGCTCTGATAACCATCAGCGAGGCTCTGGAGAACGGCAATATCAAGGTAGCCATGTGGTATCTGGAAAAGCGGGACGAGCGGTTCTCAAAGGATGGCAAGGATGCTGACGATGACGAGGAGTGGAAGATTCCCGAGCAGCCGATGGAAGATGACAGACCAAAGATGACCGATGAGCAGTTTCAGGTGTTGTTAAGTACCGTTATCAATAAGAAACAAGTGCCACAGCCTCAGACATAAAACCGCTGGCGGTTGTGGAAATATCCCGCCTCAAAACTCCTTGATAAAATCTTTATCTTTTCTTGAGAATAAAGAGATTCTAAAGAAAAGATAAAGTTTTGGGGCGGAAATTTTGATTTAAGTCTCTTTATTGATAATCATCGAGGAGATAGTCAAAGGCACTTCATAGTCGTCTATGGTGACGATGTAAGGCGTTTCCCTGCCATTCTTGAATATGCACAACCCGATGTCTCGAAGCTCAAGGGAACGGATTTTGGAGTATGGAAACGAGAACTGCTTCTTCCTGCCGATGAAGCCCATGTTCTTGTTGGTGAGGTAGAACGTGCCAGTGTCTTCAACGGCAAGAATGTCCTGCTTGAGGCGGTTAATCTTGTAGACACCGCTTCTGTAGCGAAAGCCTTTGATGATTCGAGCCGAGGCACTGAAGCCAGAATAGTGGATTCCAGTGGTAACGCTCTTTTCCTTTCGGAGGGAAGCAACGCCGTGGAAGTACAAGACCTCTTCTTTTTCAAAGATGACGTTGAGCTTTCTTTGACCGTCAAGAATTACAGGGAACATATCCTTGTCGAGCAGTTCTAGGGAGCGGTATTTATTAAAAGCGGTTTCATCGAAATGCACATCAGCAAGACTGAGGTTGAAGTAGTTCAGCATCGCTTCATAGGAATGATGTTCCTTGTCAGTGATACGCTGGTCGGCAATCATCCGCTGGAACATGCTCTCCGATTCTTGGATATGCAGTTGCTTCAATTCACGGTCTAAGAGACTGTGAGCTTGCTTGAGAGCTGACAGCTGTTGCTTGTCAGCTTCGGAGAGGTCATTGTCCTTCAGTGCAAGAGCGAGGGCTTGCTTGTACTCAGTGAGCCACTGGCGGTATTGCTTCAAGTACTCTCTTTTTTCAATGTACCGAGCGACAAAAGGTGGTAGATTCATATTATTCTTTAGATTTTGAATTTGTTGCTTTTTTCTTGTTACTTTCCTGAAAACATACCAGAATCAGCCCGACAACGGCGGCTCCAAATCCAAGGTTAATGCCATTTTGTCTGTCGCTCATTAAGCCGATATTGTTTACCCGCCCACCACCAATGGTCTGTCCAAAAATCTCTTGCTGCGGAACAGCGACTGACGTATCGAAAAACATTAAAAAGTAGATACCTATCACGAAACCAAAAATCATTAAAATGATGCCCAACGCACTTAATCCTGAAATCTTTCTGTTCATGTAAAATTTATTCTGCGTGCTAGTTATAAGACCTTCTGGACGAGAACGCAAAATAGGCACTCCAAAAGGTGCTGACAGATGAACAGCGTTGCCGTTGCTCCTGTTTCCTTTTGGAAGTGCCTATATTAGGCATGAGCAACGGACACGTAGTTCACGTATAGTAACGCTATTGTATTCATCTATCAGCAGGTAAATAGTACCATAAAAGGCTCAAGAATAAAGCTACCTACTTGTAACCATTGCAAAGAGGTAGCCACCCATGTTATGATATTCGTGTTAAACATTAAAAAATCAATATCTCGGATCCTGTTAGTTGGTCGTGATGAAAAAGACCGCTAATTGAGTGAAGATATATATGCCATATTTTGACCTCACTAAATTTATGGCTAGTTATATCCATTGCACCACATTATATTTTTGTTCCCATTGGCTCGATACACAATGAATGACAGATTGTCTGGAAAACGTCTGTCTGCCTGCTCTCTCGATGAGTGGTATTGTTATTTAGTTTTCCACTCTTAATAAAAGCCCCATCGTTATGATGGGGCTTTTATGTTTGACCATCTTAGAACAGATGATTAATGGAAAAATCACAAAATAAAATGGAACAAGATATTAAAAAACTATTTAATCAATATGTTAATGAATGCCAATACTCGGCTCGATTGAGCCCTGTAACCATAAGAGGCTACAAAGCAGTGTTTGAACTCTTCTTGAAAATAATGCCAGAAGTCACTGATATTAATTTTTTGACCCCACCCATGCTTAATGAGTTCTTTAAGCGAATAGAGGAAAGAAAGAGAAAAGTGGGTAAAAAGATTGTTTCAGGAGTGAAGCAGACCACTATTAAGACTCAGTACAGTAAGTTGAATGTATTCTTTGTCTGGCTAAAAACAAAAGGATTAATAGAAGAAAATCCTCTAATAGATATCCCTTCACCACGAGTTAATTATGACGATTTTAAGCGATTGAAGAATGATGAAGTAAATAAGATTTACGCGGCGATAGTACAACATAATGCAAGTACGTTTATGCTGAGGCGGGATACTGCAATAGTAAGTACCTTGCTCTATAGTGGGGTAAGAAGGGGTGAGCTTATAGGACTTCGAGTAAATGATATTGATTTTATTAAAAATGAAATAACAATCAAAGGAGAAACCTCAAAATCAAAAAGAACACGTATTCTTAAAATGAACCCAACTCAAGTCATGCATCTAAAGGATTACTTTAAAGAAAGAAAAAATAACAATATAAAAAGTGAGCAGCTTTTTGTTTCAACAAAACAAGATAGGGGTTTAACTCAGCACGGTTTCGAACATTGGGTTAGAAGAATGATTGAAAATTCAGGAGTGAAACTTCACCTCCATCAATTTCGTCATACTTTCGCTTGCAAATTAGTGGAAGTAGGAGTGCATATTGTTAACATACAAAAAATGCTTGGTCATACTGACATTAGGATGACTATGAAGTACCTTCGTTCATTGCGACCAGAAGATATGGGGGAAGATATTGGTAAAATATCGTTTTAACAAAAGATATTGACGTTCTAATTGCCTATGTTTCCTTTACCCCCAAGAGATTTAATTGAATAAATAGGTAGAACCTTCATAGCGGAATTCAGATATTTTTATTTGACTTTTCCGAAAATTGATGTAATATAAACAAAAAATTGTTAACTTAAAAACAGAATAATGGAAACACTAACTAACTCAGGGATTAAGACTAACTTTCTACCGCCACCGTTTCATCCTTACAACTTCCAGATTCCTGTTATTAAGAAAATGGTACAGGTTGTCCTTGAAGGAAAAGATGGATTGGTTATTCAACCAACGGCAACAGGTAAGAGTGTCGAGGCAGCGTTTGCTGCTCGTGCATGCATCTTGCTTCATCAAAAGCGAGGATTGTATCTATATAGCGAAAATGAAGGACTTCAACAAGCTCGTCTTAAGTTTTCGGAAATATTTGCAAATAACGGTGTTGTTTGTGCAAACTTCTTTGGATATGGGCGTGATGAATTTGTTCATCGTGCTGATATGGTTTTTGCTTCTTTTCAATCATTGAATAGTCATCATGGTAAATGGTATAAAACATTTGAAAAAAACCACTTTGATTTCATCATTGTGAATGAAGCACACCATAGTCACGCTGTGACTTACAAAGAGGTTGTAGACTACTTCGAATGTCCTAAGATTGGAATGACTGCTACTGAGCGACGTATGGATGGAAAAGATATTCGGGAAATATTTCCGGAAATTATTACCGAAATTCGTCTTGAAGAAGCAATAGTAAACCGTTGGGTGACTGCGATTGAGTATCATGTTTTATCAAATGGTCTATCGACCCAAGCACTCAAACAGATTTGCAAGGAAGTATTGGAAGAAGGAAAGCGTATATCAATCAAGCAGCTAAATGAGAATATTTTTGTTGAAATGCTTGATAATGAAATGCTTACTGAAGTATATAAATATGCTTTTCCAGTCAACAGTGCTCCTAAGCAAACACTTTTCTTTTGTGAAAACATCACCCATGCAAAGGTGGTGTTGAAGCTATTAAAGAGAGATGGTAAATCTGCTGAAGCAATTCATTCGAAACAGCCACAATCAAAAAATCGTTCTATCATAAAAGATTTTCGTAGTGGAAAGATTCAGTTCCTTTTATCAGTTGATAAACTTAATGAAGATATCGATGTCCCTAATGCGGAAATCGGCGTTTTTCTACGAGCAACTGACTCAGAAACTGTTTTTTGGCAACAGTTAGGAAGATTGCTTCGTCGAACCGAATGGAAAGAAAAAGCAATTATCTTGGATTTTGTTGCGAATGTGGAACGGATCATTATGGTACAACAGATGGTAAAAACCATCGAAGATTTTGCTACCAAAGGAGGGGAAGATTTGTTCCAGAGAACTCTAATGCATGTTAAAGGCGAAGGTTTTGATTTTTCATTTAGCAATGAATTGAAAAACATTTTTGAAGTCTTCAAAGTGCTTAAGAGTGGACATTACCCTACATGGGAGGAAGCAAGTGCTGTGGCAATTAAAGCAGGCATTCAATCTTCAGACGACTACAGTAATAATTACAAAAAAGTTGACTACAGGTTACCTTCATCTCCAACTGAACAGTATGTAAATTTTCCTGGTTGGAACGTTTTTCTTAAAAGAGAAGTGGCACCAAAAGGATGGGGGTCAGTTGCAGAGCTCATAAATAGCGAAGACTTTAAGCATGTAGCAGGTTCTATTAGAAAGTATGTAGCTCAGCAAGAAATTGTAGAGCCCAAATTGGTTGGAAATTATTGGAATGAAGATGGTAAATACTGTATAAAGTTTTGTCATCCAAAGCTAATAAAAATAATCAAAACAAAATTTCAAAACAAAAAACCTGCACCAAAAGGATGGATGACGGCTTCTATGATAAGCCGTGAATACTCTGTAAGCAGAAAAGTGGTCATAGCCTTTGTTGATGAGTTTAGGGTAAAAAATCCTACTTGGTTTAGATTTTATCTAAACCACTCCTCATTCTTAGAAAATTATCACCCTACTCTGGTAAAAATGATTATTGAAAAGTTCGACAAAAGGAAGCCTGCCTCAAAAGGTTGGCTGACTGCTAAAATGATCGTTTCCAAAGAAAAGCAATTATCTTTGGCGGCAATTATTAAGTTTGTTGATCAATACAGAGTCAATCATCCAGAATGGTTTGTTATGGGTTACGTGAAAAGAGGCACTGCCGAGCATTATCATCCTGATCTTATTTCTTTGATTATTTCTGAATCAGAAAAATTGTTACCTCCTTCAAAAGGGTGGAGTCCCATTGGTGTATTTGCTACAAAGGGAGGAATAAACAACGCAAAATTGATTATTGATAGAGATAGGAGTAATTATCAGGAATGGATTAAGATGTATTGCATAAATGGTGAACTTAAGGAATGTTACCATCCTGACCTAATTAAGAAAGTTTCTGCCGAAATTAAAGTAACAGTTGTTGCACCCCCTCAAGGATGGATGATATGCAACGAAATAGCTCAACATCACGAAGTTGGAGTTAAATGGAAAAAAGTGAAGAAGGTAGCCGATGAATATCGCCATGAACATCCAGAATGGTTTAAATTCTTTAGAATCGCGTTTCATCGTAGGAATGCCGAACACTATCATCCTGATTTAGTGTTAAAAATTAAAGAAAAATTCGCCAAAAATAGGGAATAGTGAACCCTAAAAAGCCCGCCGTATGCGGGCTTTTTTTATTGCCTATTTTTGATAGAAATAAATTATTAAAAAATGCTATAATAAGGAAGTTCTTTGGATACAATTAACAGCTTAAAATCGAGCAGTTTATTGAAGTCTGTCAGTGTGGTAAACATGTCGTTGGAAAACACCAAGTTTACGACCTAAAGCACAAACTTATC
Organism: Candidatus Nomurabacteria bacterium; assembly: GCA_043758875.1. GTDB lineage: Bacteria > Patescibacteriota > Minisyncoccia > Phycocordibacterales > UBA9973 > UBA4124. The sequence continues at coordinate 21,450 of JAYVMR010000010.1, forward strand.
CTTATTTTACAAACCTTTTTGTAGGAAATACCTGCCTGTCATACCTCTTAAGGAGACGGTCGTGGGTTCGAATCCCTCTGGGGGCACAATCATTATATTCTAAGCCTTAATTGGGAAAACCACTTGTTTTGAATGACTACCTCCGCATGGGAGTAGGTCGATGGCGTTGTTAAGCCATGTGTTGCGCTGTGCAGGTGCCGATCTATTTATGGACATCGCAATACTGCTTGTACAATTTTGCCAGTACTCGCTCTCAATCAAAGGGTACTCACCCAACACGATCAAACGATATAGGTACACCATTAGTTGCTTCTGCAAGTTTGCCGGTATTACTGAACTTGGACAGGTTACGGATGAAAAAGTGAGGGGAGTGTTTTATATGGGTCGCATAGAGCGAAACTGGTCGGTCAATACGTTCTTGGTGTACCATAAAAGTTTATTGGTCTTTTTCCGCTGGTGCATTAAACAGGGGTATATGGAAAAGAACCCTATTCGGCTATCAAAAACCCCAGCGTGAAATCTTTGAAATGTTATTCCACGCACTCGAGGTCAGTAGCAATGAAGTCGTCTTTGTGGACGATGCAAAGAAATCATTAGAAGGGGCTAAGAGCATTGGATATACCCCTATCCTCTTTACCGCTAATCAAAAACTGGAGGAAGACTTGTTGAGCGTATTATAAACTGTTTCTAATTTTGTCTAATGCCCACGGCAAATAAAAATAGGTCACAATTTGTGACCTATAATGGTTAAACCTCTGTTTTTACTTTTGTTTTTTTCTGTCTCCCCATCCTGCCGTGTTACAAAAAATTGCAAGTAATACTATGCAAGCAATACCCCACTCCCACCATTTGCCAGGGACAGTAGGCATATTTGGGTCACATCTTGGGTCAGCAAAAGGGTAAGGATGACCGCCCGTAATTGCTATCATAAATGAAGCAATGCCCCCTAAAAGGGACAACCAGGTAATCCAGCAAAGAACAGTGTCTCTTGTAGTCCAATCAGGAAATTGGTTGTACTCCTGTATTTTTTCATTATTTTCCATAAAATAACATTTTGAGTTAAAGTACTTATTACTGGAAGATTATAACAATATTGAATTTTGTCAATAGTAAAGGAGTGGCCCTTCAAAAAAATGACAACTATGGGTAAATAATATATATAAAGGAATGAGATTTGTCAGGCGACAATTGGGGCGGCCTAATTGTTACCTGATAAGTCATGAATGCTATCGTTAAGTTCCTTATGAAAATAACGCTTGTGTTGTTCGAATACGTAACGCTAGCGGCCGTTTTACCATTATTATGTATAGTGATTTTATGGTTGATTGGCGTAAACAATCAGACCGATGAAACACTTACTTTGGTACTTGGTAAAATAATGATTATTTATGGATGTATTATGCCCGTATGGTCACTTCTTTTTATCATTAAAATTTTTAAAAGCCTTGAGTAAAGGCTTTTTTTATGCAAATGTTTACAACTTTTGTGAATTTATTTGACTTAATATAGAATATACAAGCCAAATAAAACAAGGTAACGTTAGTGGTGAATTATCAACATTTTGTTGATAATTTTTGTGGGGAAAAACCAGATGCGTTATTGATACCGCACAAAACAAAAAACTCTTTAGGTCGGACCTAAAGAGTTTTTTGTTTTGTGCCCCCAGCAGTTCAATAGCGGGCATGCAGCTAGGATTTGCCTAGCTTTTTATTTGTGCCCGAGGTGGGACTCGAACCCACACGCCGGTTGAGGGCAGAGGATTTTAAGTCCTCCGTGTCTACCATTCCACCACTCGGGCATTTGTTTATCCGCCTTCGCTGAAGCTTCAGCGTGACGAAGGAGGTCTGGGCGAGAATCGAACTCGCGTATAGTTCTTTTGCAGAGAACCGCCTTACCACTTGGCCACCAGACCGAAAAATCGGCACAGCCGATTTTTCGGCCCTGAGCGTAGTCGAAGGGCCTGGTTCGGCTGCCGGTCTTATCTTACTATTCTTTCAACAGTTCGTCGATATGGCGACGAGCCTTTTCCCCGACATCGATCGCCACGTCGAGAAAAGGGATAGTACGGATGTTCATTTGTTGTTTGACCGCGTCGCGAATGTCGGCGCGTTTGCGCTTGAGGAAGTTCACGGCCGAGTCTTCGCCTGTTTCCGGCAAGACGCTGATGTACAGCATAGCCTTGCGTCCTTTTTCAAAAAGCTCGACACGTGTGACAGTGATCAACGCGGTCTTATTGCTCTCGCGTTCGATCACGCGGGCCGCGATCTCCTTGACTTGTTCTTCTATTTTCTGATCGCGGCTAGTTTGAATGCTCATAGTATGTGTCAGATTATTTAGATTGATAGATAAATGCTTCGAGCATGTCTCCCGGCGCGATATCATTCTTGCATTCCACCAAGATGCCACATTCGCCTTCGATGACTTCTTTTACCTTCTGCTTGGCCTGTTGCAGTTCCACCACGGTGCCGGTCGTCAAGGCAAAGTCGCGACGCATGACTGACACTTTGGCGCCATCAGTGATACTGCCGGACTCGACGCGACAGCCAAGCACTTGGCGTTCTTTTGTTTTGGAAAATGTCTTCAAGACTTTGGCCGTGCCGATGACTTCACGGGTCTCGACGCGCGGGCGGCGCTTTTCCAATTCTACTTCCAGCCATTCGGTCAGCTTGTAGATGATATCGAATGTCTGGATAGTGGCGCCGATCTTGTCTTGGATATCGCGTGCGCTCTTATCGAGGTCAACATTGAAACCAAGGATAATGACATTCTTGTCGGACTGAGCTTGCTTGATATCGGTTTCGCCGATCGACCCGATGCCCTTGCTGATGATCTTGATATGTAATCCTTCGACATTCATCTTTTGAATCTCGCGTTCCACTGCTTCGACCGTGCCATAGACATCGGCCTTGATGATCAAAGGCACTACTTTTTCTCCTTCTTGAGTACGCACCTCAACAGCTTTTTCAGCCATCGCCAATTCTTCTATGTAGTCTTCAGCGGCGCGCTTCTTATCGAAGACCACGACTGGCACGCCGACTTCCGGCAAGCTATCAAACCCTACCAGCTGTACGGGAGTACCAGGATCAGCGACCTCAATGCTGTTACCCAGGAAATTTTCCATGATGCGCGTGGTAGTGATAGCAGTACCTGCCACGACGAACTGTCCGCGTTTCAAGGTACCGTCTTTGACGATCAACGTTGCAGCAATGCCACGTTTAGGATCCAATCGTGATTCGATAATGATACCTTCAGCATTATTAGCAGGAGTGGCAGTCAGTGCTTCCATGTCAGCCACCAAAAGAATAGTCTCCAACAATTCGTCGATACCGGTACCGATTTTGGCTGAGATGGCATTCCAAGAAATGTTGCCGCCGTAGCCTTCCACCAAGACCTCTTGCTCGGCCAGCATCTGTTTGGCTTTTTCAATGTTTGCACCTGGGCGATCGATCTTGTTGATAGCCACGATGAACGGAATGTTGGCATTGCGAATAGTATGCAGCGCTTCGATAGTCTGCGCTTTGACGCCATCTTCTGCTGAAACAACCAAGATGGCGATGTCCGCTGCTACTGCGCCGCGTTCGCGCATACCGGTAAAAGCGGCATGTCCGGGCGTGTCCAAAAAGGTGATGCGTCGCTGTTGAATTCCATTAGCAGTCTTATAGGGAATGGTGATCTCATACGCGCTCAAATGCTGCGTGATGCCACCGGCTTCACCGGCTACGACATTGGCCTTGCGAATGTAGTCGAGCAAGGTGGATTTGCCGTGGTCGATGTGACCCATGACGGCGACTACTGGAGGACGAGTTGTGGTGGTTGTATTCATATATCGAGTGGTTGTTTAGCTTCGTTCAATGCTTGTTGTTCTTCGGCCGTCAGTTCGTTTTCGGCATTGCCGCCCAGAATAGCGCGCGCATAGACGCCGACGTGATTGCGATTGGTGATGACGGACAAGACATAGCCGTCACCGTGTTCGTCGAGCAAGCCGGAAGCGAAGCTTTGTTCGCCCCCCGCGTCATCGTATGCGTTGTAGCGCACCAATGAGTAGCCGCGGATACTGCGCTTGACGCGCTCATCGATGTATTCGAGACCTTGCTTGTGGGCTTGCAATGTTTGCTCGATGTTTGAGACTTTATCCGTGAGGTCAAAAAGAGTATGTCCCAGATCGGCGCCGTCTTTGCCGTTCATGAATACGCGCAATTTCTTCTGTAGTTGCAGCACCCAGAACATAAGCACACCGATAGCGGCCGCACATAACACGGCCACGATGATCATAATCAATGCTATACTCTGTCCCATAGGCAGCAATTATACTATATTTTATGGATTTTTTCAAGAGACGGCGGATATATTTGGACTATGCTTCGAGCACCCCTATTGATGCCGATATGAGCGCAACTTTTCCGCGACTCAGCGCCGAAGTGCTGATGGCCAACCCGAGTGCGCTGCATAAGGAAGGAATGGCGGCCCGGGCGACACTTCGTGTCGCCCGGGAGCTCATCGCGACGACGCTTTTCGCTCACTCTGATGAGATTATCTTCACCGCTTCCGCCACCGAGTCCGACAACCTGGCATTGCAAGGCGCTGTCGGTGCGCTCACCACAAATAACAATACTCAAACTCCTATCACCATCATCACGACTGATGTTGAACACTCCGCCGTCATTGAAACAGCGAATGTCTTAGTACAACAATGCAACGTCATCGTGCTGTCGACAGAAAACGGCCTGCTTGATCCGAAAACCATCTTCATTACCGATGACATGCAAGCGGTGATCGTGTCCGTCATCTATGTTAACAATGAAATCGGCGTGGTGCAGCCGATCTATGACATTGCCAAGCGTATTCGTTTCTTGCGCAAGCAGCATCCTCAGACCACTATCATATTGCACATCGATGCCACGCAAGCGCCATTGCATTATGTCTTGAATATGCAAAAACTGGGGGTCGATATGATGACGCTGGGCGCCACCAAGCTGTACTGTCCCAAAGGAATCGGTCTTTTATATGTAAAAAGAGGCACGCCACTGTCGCCGATACTGCACGGCGGGGGACAAGAGCACGGCTTGCGACCGGGTACGGAGCCGGTGCAGCTGATACATTTTTTTGCACAGTCATTGGCATACGCGCAAAAAAATGTCCCTGCTTATTCCGAAAAGATTTCTGCGCTCAAACATCATTTTGAAATGCTGATCAAAAAAGAAATTCCGCAAGCCACCATCACCGCTGAAAGTCTCGAACGTACACCGCATATTTCGCATATTGCCTTCAAAGATTTCGACAGCGAACTGCTCGTACTAGAACTCGACGCGCGCGGCATCGCTGTCTCCGCCAAAAGCGCCTGCAAAAACGAGGACACGAATGAATCCAGCATCGTCGAAAAAATCTATGGCAAACACTGGGGAGCCATACGCGTGTCATTCGGCAGAATGACGACCAAGCGGGAAGTAAGTGCTTGTGTAGAAGCCATAAAAACTGTTTTGCAAAAATATAAAAAATGACCCCCACCGAATTTGGTTGAGGGTCATGATATTTTTTATTGACGAACACAGAATATAAATTGAACCTTAGTACTGTAGGTGCTTTCTGAATACGTACTTTTTCCATGCAGCCACAATGCTTCATCGTGATGGTTTAAACTAAACATTTTCATCTTGCCGTTTTTAATTGCAATTGGCTCCATGGCGATAAACACTGAATGGTGATCGCTTTCAGGCTGGGTAGTAAACTGTAATCGCAATTGTGGTCCGAGTTCGGCGGGACATAAATCCAGTCCGATCTCAAAAGCACGATTGAAAATAGCTTCCTGTGTTACAACTTCCTTAAAGCCAAGCTGTTCAGGGGTTATCAATGTCACATCGATATCCTTTTCTTCAGGAGATAGGACAAATTCGGGAGCGTAAATAATTTCAAGCGCGTCATTGCCGAGCTTTTTTCCTTGAACCGTTAAGTCAGCACATAGCAGGGATTTTTCCCGATAAGTGCCGAGTCGTACTGTTCTTATCAGCCAGTGCCTGTCGGTGAAAGGGTTTTCCTTTCGAAGTACTTTATTAAATACATCAAACCAATACCTTCCGAGTTTTCCCGATAACACATCGAGAATTTTTCCTAGCAGGCCACGGACTTCGCAGAGTGCTAAACGAGAGTCTTTTGTTTCCATTACTGTCGTCTTTTGTTTTTGTGAGAGAACTGAATTGTTTTCCTAGCAGCACTCTACTGCGGGGCATTGACAAAGTCAAGTAATACAGTAAAGTGAAGAAAAAGTATTCACCATTAAAAACCAAGGCTATGGCAAAGCAAGAAATACAAAAGTTCGAAATTGAACCCTATGCCGCCCCGCTACCAAGTGAGGGAGACATAATTTATGTCTGGCAGGGCAAAGAAGAATCAGGCGGAAGGGCACGAGTCTCAAAAGTTGACGATTCATACCTTCACAACCAAAAAGCACACTTTATTGAGGTAAAACAGTTGCCAGGGCATAGTTTTAATTGGAGGCACTTGGCAAAAGACCAAGCCTCCTTAATGGAAAAGTATGGCGATAAAATCGCCTATAGCCATTCTGCACGGCAGGAGGTTGAGCGACTAGCAAAACAAATGCTTTTATAAGCACTAAGATGAAATTCAGAATCCCGAAATGTTCGGGATTTTTTGTTTGTCCTGACATGATACAATCATTGCATATGCCACTCATGACCTACGACGAATACGAGTCACTCGACCCGCGCCCAAAAAAACCATACCCTTTTTCAATACAATCAGATCATAATGCGCTATATTATTTCGGAGAAGGACATTCATATGATCCCTACAACGAGCAATGGGTTGAGGAGAAAATTTTTTGGCAATCATTCCTTAAGGCAACAGAGGGACAGAAAAGAATTGTCTTTGTGGAGGGTCGCAAGCGATCCGTTATAAATACTGAGGAACAAGCCATACTGACTGATGGTGGCATGGGACTTGCGACCTATCTTGCTCATCAAGAAGGCATAGATACGTTTTGCCCCGAGCCTGACCGAACGTACGAAAAGAACGAGCTCATTAAGCAGTTTTCCAAGGAAGAAGTTCAATATTATTATTTTGCTCGCGTCGTAGGTCAATGGAACAGAAAACAAGAACCCCGACCCGATTTTGAAGAGTATATAAATGGTTTTTTGGAGCGCGACAAGAACGATAGCAAATGGACTGATTTTGATTTCTCGCTCAACCATATGAAAGAGGTACACACAGTATTGTTTGAAAGAGATTTTGACGAGCATGATAATGATTTTTTCTACAACGTAACTAATCCAGTAAAATTGGTGACAACTATAAATAAGGTCTCTAGAGCTTCAACTGAAATACGCGATAAGTATATTGTTGAGCAGATACAAAAATACATGAATGCAGGATATTCGATCTTTATTCAATTTGGCGCAACTCATGCGGTTATGCAGGAATCGTTATTAAAAGAACTGTTTTGTATCAATTTGTAACATCGAAACGTATATATAAAGAGGAGTAAGAAATAGAAAATAGAAATGACGTAGGGCCTTGAAAAATATGGACAATAATGCTATTATAAAATAATTATGCCACCACTAAAGCAATTCACTACCAAAGCAAAGGAAGCGATCAAGCGTGCGCATGAATTGGCCATTGAACGGGGACAGAACAATGTCAGCACCATGCATTTACTGGCATCACTGCTGGTACAGGAAGAATCAAATGTCACGACATTGCTCGATCGATTGGAGATCGACACCATGCTGCTGACCGATTCTGTCTTGGAATCGATCGAAGGCGTCGAAGGCGCCACGACGGTCGCGCCATCCTATCAAATGTTTTTGACGGGAGATTTGGCGCAAAGTATCGAACATTCGCTGAAGGTCGCGCTCGAACTCAAAGACAATTTTGTTTCAACCGAACACCTCTTCATCGCATTGCTTGATATCAAAAACCAAGCGTCAGAACTGCTTGATCAATTTAAGATCGATCGAGTGGCTTTGGTGCACGCCGTCGACGAATTCCGCAACAATCGCGGTACTGATACGGTCAGCAGCAAGAAAATGCGCATGCTCAACAAGTTCACACGCAACCTGACCATCATGGCCAAAGAAGACAAGCTCGACCCAGTCATCGGTCGCGACAAGGAAATCATGCGCATCATGCAGATCCTTTCTCGCCGCACCAAGAACAACCCTATTTTGATCGGTGAAGCGGGGACCGGCAAGACTGCCGTAGTGGAAGGACTGGCCAATCGCATCGCCAAAGGTGACGTACCAGAATCCTTGAAAGACAAGGAGATCGTTCTGCTTGATATCGGCTCATTGTTGGCCGGCACCAAGTATCGCGGAGAATTCGAGGAACGCTTGAAGAATATTCTGAAAGAAGTCGAACGCATGGAAGGCAAGGTTATTCTCTTCATCGATGAGATCCACAACATTGTTGGTGCTGGCGGTACCGGAGACAGTAATGGCGACATGGCGCAACTGATGAAGCCGGCCTTGGCACGCGGCGAGATCCGCGCTATCGGTGCGACGACATTGAAGGAATATCAAAAGCATATCGAAAAAGACCCGGCCTTGGCGCGTCGTTTCCAACCGGTCTATATCGAAGAGCCCAACCAAGAAGACACGATCGCCATCTTGCGTGGCTTGAAAGAAAAATACGAGCTGTATCACAGCGTGCACATCACCGATGACGCTATTATTTCCGCCGTGCAGCTTTCCATTCGCTACATCACCAATCGTTACTTGCCGGACAAGGCCGTCGACTTGCTCGATGAAGCTTGTTCCGCATTGCGCATGGCATTGGAAAACAAGCCGCCCTTGCTGGAAGAATCGCACCGCAAGATCATGCGATTGGAGATAGAGAAAGAAGCGTTGAAAAAAGACGCGGGGAAAACAGGCGCGCAGACTATCGAGACCAAAAACGCCAAAGCGCGCGTCAAGGACATCGAGGCCGAGATCGCCAACATCAAGGAACGCAGCAAGGAATTGGAAATGAAATGGAAGAATGAGAAAGGATTGTTGCAAGAGATCAGTAAGATCAAGAAAGACCTCGACATATTGCGTTTGGAAGCCGAAGCGGCTGAAATGCGAGCAGACTTGGGTCGCGCGGCTGAAATCCGTTACGGCCACATTCCGATGCTACAAAAAGAATTGGCAGCCAAGATGGCTCGCTTGAAGAAATTGCAGAAGTCGCGTCGTATCTTGCGTGAAGACATCACCAGCGAGGACATTGCCGAAGTGGTGGCGCGATGGACCGGCGTGCCATTGATGAAAATGCTCGAGGAAGAACGCGAGAAGCTCATGCATATGGAAGACGTCTTGCATCAGCGCGTCGTCGGCCAGCAGGAAGCTATTGAGAAGATCGCCCATGTGGTGCGTCGCAATCGCGCCGGCATTGGCGATCCCAATCGTCCGATCGGTTCATTCCTATTCCTCGGTCCGACTGGCGTCGGTAAGACCGAGCTGACAAAGACATTGGCCGAATTCATGTTTAACGATGACAAGGCATTGATCCGCGTTGACATGAGCGAATACATGGAACGGCACAGCGTGTCGAAATTGATCGGTTCGCCGCCGGGCTATGTCGGCCATGATGAGAGCGGCCAGCTGACCGAAGCGGTGCGCCACCGACCGTACTCCGTCATCTTGTTTGACGAGATTGAAAAAGCGCATCCGGAAGTCTTCAATGTCTTGCTGCAAGTCTTGGATGATGGACGCCTGACCGATTCAAAAGGACGCACGGTCAACTTCAAGAACAGCATCATCGTCATGACATCCAATATCGGTTCCGAGTTCATCCAGAAAATGGAGAGCATCGGCTTCCATAACAACAATGAAGAGCGGGAATACGTGCAGACCAAGGAAAAAGTCGAAGGCGCTCTGAAAGACCACTTCCGGCCGGAATTTTTGAACCGTATTGACGAAATCATAGTCTTTGATATCCTTAGTCCCGAGGCTATCAAGCAAATCGTCTCCATTCGCACCGCGGGTGTCCTGAGCCGCTTGGCGGAGAAGGGGATTACGGTCACTATGGCGGAAGATGCGCTTTCATACTTGGCGCGAGTCGGGTATAATCCTCACTACGGGGCTCGTCCCCTTAACCGGTTGATTCAGACTAAAATCCTGAATCCGATCGCGGAACGTATCATCGCTCGTACTATTAATGACGGTGATACAGCCAACGTTTCCATGAACGGTGATGACGTCGTCGTCACCGTTCAATCAAAAAAGAAACGACCCAGTTCTTTCCGTCCGACTAAGCAAGTACATACTTCTTAGTGATATATATCAAAATGTACCGTAGAGGTGCATTTTGATCCCCGCATGCTATTATAGCTGCGGACCTGCGTCGGTGGTAGAGCGGTCAATTACAACAGACTGTAAATCTGTCGCCTTCGGGCTACGAAGGTTCAAATCCTTCCCGGCGCACAAAAACGAAAACGCACACACTAGAATTTTCTAAGGT
>JAYVMR010000011.1:0-8358 GCA_043758875.1 Candidatus Nomurabacteria bacterium
ACCTACGGTGCCGCCGCTCATGACACCATTCTCTCCATCTGCACTCACGAAGACGAGATGGTGACGGCCTTCGTGGATTTTTTCAATACCTATAAAAAACCAGATATTGATTATATCGCGGTGACCGTCGGTCCGGGCTTGGAGCCGGCATTATGGGTCGGCATTAATGCCGCAAAAGTGCTCTCAACTGTTTGGGATATTCCAGTCATTCCCGTCAACCATATGGAAGGACATGTCGTGACTGCAGCCGTGAGTGAGCGGGAGAAGAAAGAATATGATGATTCTCGAGCGTCTGGTGAGCATATATCCACTGCGAGGACCAAGGACCGAGAGAATCATAGTATTCTTTTGTCGTCTGCTAAAAAAAAACACAAACAATATATTTTTCAAAACTTACAATTCCCTCTTCTGGCATTATTAGTTTCCGGCGGGCACACAGAACTCGTGCTGACAAAAAGCTACGGTGAATATCAGAAGATCGGACAGACGCGCGATGACGCCGTCGGCGAAGCTTTTGATAAGGTGGCGCGCATGTTGGGATTGCCCTACCCGGGAGGCCCCGCCGTTTCGAAGATGGCGAGAGAATTCCGTCAACAACGTTCCTTCGACTACGCTCAGGATCTCGGTAACACTTTCGTGTTACCTCGACCTATGTTGCATTCCGGCGACTACGACTTTTCTTTTTCCGGTCTCAAAACCGCTATGCTCTACACCGTTCGCGATCTAGTGAAAGATCGTTCTGTAGCTGAAAGTGGTTCGACTGCGCTCACCACGAGCGAAAGTATTTCGCTCGCGTGTGCCTTCGAAGATGCCGCCATCGAAGTGTTGGTGAAGAAAACCATTCGCGCCGCCGAAGAATTTCATATCCAGACTATCGTTGTCGGCGGCGGTGTCGCGGGCAATACCTACCTGCGCGAACAACTCACTACCCATTTGGGAGCTAAGCTCCCAAATGCCACCGCGCTTTTTCCCGAACCATGGCTGGCCACCGATAATGCCGTCATGATCGGCTTGGCCGCATTCGCCCGCTTGTCCGCCGTAGCCTCAGCGAAGGAGAATATTTCAACACTGACCATCTCAGACCCCTTATCTCTCAGGGCAAGCGGCAATCTGTCTATAGAAAATAAGGACAGGTAATGATATAGTAGGTATATGGAAGTTCCAGAGAAACTGCTGAAGCCTTACAACCCCGTAGAGGAAGAAACAGCAATATATACAAAATGGGAAGCATCGGGCTATTTCACTCCCGAGAATATGATCAAGGATGGCTTGACTGCCGCGGACGCAGAACCTTTCACTATCGTCCTGCCACCGCCCAATGTCACCGGCGTACTGCACATGGGTCATGCCATGATGATCACCATTGAAGATATTCTCATTCGTTATAAGCGCATGCGCGGCTTTCGCGCGTTGTGGTTGCCGGGCACGGATCACGCCGCCATCGCCACTCAGTCCAAAGTCGAAAAAGAAATCCAAAAGAGTGAGGGCAAGAGCCGTCACGATCTCGGTCGCGAGGAATTATTGCGCCGCGTCAAAGCATTCGCGCAAGACAGCCACGACACCATCGTCAATCAAATGAAAGTCATGGGCGCATCATGCGACTGGACACGCGAAGCCTTCACGTTAGACGAGATCCGTACCAAAGCCGTGCGTACGGTATTCAAAAAAATGTATGACGACGGGCTTATCTATCGCGGTCACAAGATCGTGAACTGGGACCCGAAAGGTCAGACCACTATTTCTGATGATGAGATCGTCTACGAGCCGCGCAAGGCAACCATGTATACCTTTAAATACTCTCCCGACTTCCCTATTGCCATTTCGACTACTCGTCCGGAAACCAAAGTCGGCGATACGGCGGTGGCAGTTCATCCTGACGACGCGCGCTATGCCGAATATGTCGGCAAGACCTATATTGTCGAAGATTTTTGCGGGGTGAAATTAACCATACAGGTCATTGCCGATGCGGCCGTGGAAAAAGATTTCGGCACCGGCGCGCTCGGTGTCACTCCGGCTCATTCCCTGACTGACTGGGAAATCGCTGATCGCCATGACCTGCCCCGCCCGCAAGTCATCAATGAATACGCAAAAATGATGATTGGTGACGAGCGCTTGCTAGGCAAGAAAGTATTGGAAGCGCGCGCGACTATCGTGAGCTGGCTCAAAGAACACGCCCTGATCGAAAAAGAAGAACTGTTGGATCAAAATGTCGCCACGGCGGAACGCACCGGCGGTATCGTCGAGCCATTGCCCAAACTACAGTGGTTCATCGACGTCAACAAGTCATTTACATTGGAACATTCAACGATTGAAACGATTGCCAGCGGCTCCCAGACAACATTGAAGGAGATCATGCGCGCCACCGTCGGTACCGGCCAGATCAATATCATTCCCGACTACTTCAGCAAGACGTATTTCCATTGGATCGACAATTTGCGCGACTGGTGTATCAGCCGTCAGATCTGGTACGGCCATCGCATTCCGGTCTGGTACCGTTCGACTTCGCTCACGGCAGGTAAACCTGATGAGATTTATACAGGTGTCGAGGCTCCTGAGGGCGAAGGGTGGGTGCAAGATGAGGACACTCTTGATACCTGGTTCTCTTCCGGCATGTGGACATTTTCCACATTGGGTTGGCCCGACTCCGCCGACGCTATGTCGGGCAAAGCCCTACCGGGTAGTGATCTAGACCTCTATCATCCGACCACCGTCATCGAGACCGGTCCCGATATTCTTTTCTTTTGGATCGCTCGCATGATCTTAATGACCGGCTATGCGCTGGGCACGGTTCCGTTTAAAACGGTCTACCTGCATGGACTGGTGCGAGACGCCAAAGGACAAAAAATGTCGAAGTCATTGGGAAATGCATTGGATCCCCTGGAGATCGCATCGAAGTATGGCGCGGATGCCGGGCGTATCGCATTGATCGTAGGAACCACGCCGGGCACGGACAGTAAGATCTCGGAAGATAAGATCAAAGGCTACAAGCACTTCGCCAATAAGATCTGGAACATCAGTCGTTTCGTACTCAGTAATCATGACGAGACGAGCGCTGAAGCAACACTGACTGTCGCCGACCAAGCCCTTCTTGATGAATGGTATGGCGTTGCGGCGCACATTGCCACCGATATCGATCATTTTCGCTTGCATTTAGCAGCGGAAGATATTTATCAATACATCTGGACGACCTTTGCGGATAAAATCTTGGAAGAGAGTAAACCGTTATTGATAAATGAAGACCAATCTATAAAACTATCCCGCCAGAAATTATTACTTACCCTCCTTTCCGAAACCATCACCGTGCTGCACCCCTTCATGCCGTTCGTAACGGAAACTATTTGGGACATGTTACCCATTACTGATAAGCAATTATTGATGGTTCATCCATGGCCGACCAACTAATGCATTCCGGATTGTTATTTCCCCTCTTGATCGGATTTGTGCCGTCAGTCATTTGGCTGGCCTTTTGGCTCAATGTCGACAAGGAACATCGCGAACCGGGCGGATTGTTATTGATGTGTTTTGTGTTGGGCGGCGCCAGCGTGTTGGTGGCGACCTGGAGCCAGCAAAGCTTGAAAACGATCATCACCGATCATAGCAATCAAGTCGTGGCCTGGGCCGCCATCGAGGAACTATTGAAATTCTTGGTCTTTTATCTCATTGCGTACAAAAGCGCCTATGATGACTACGCCATCGAGCCGCCGATCTATATGATCGTGGTGGCATTAGGATTTGCGGCGGTAGAAAATATCTTTTATGTCTTGCAGCCCAGCATCAGCGCCAATGTATCAGCCATCGTGCTGACCGGCGGCTTGCGATTCTTCGGTTCGACCTTGCTGCACACCATTGCCAGCTGCGTGGTCGGCATCAGTATCGCCATGGCGCCCAAAACGCTTCGCGCATTGGGCATTATCATCGGCATCGGTGGCGCTATCTTCTTGCATGCGACGTTCAACTTCTTTATACTGAAGCATGATACCGCAAGCCTGTTGCAAATCTATGGCTACTTGTGGATCGCTGCTATTATCAGTCACATAATCCTCGAGAAGCTGCGCCGCATTCCCTTGCGCACAGCCCAGACACTATCATGAAAAAGCGATCATTTTTTGAACGATTGGCCGGCAACCTACGTTTTAACGAAAACGAAGAAGAACTTGAAGACGAAACTGTAGAAACTGCGTCCAAGAAAGAAACACACCATCGAGCCAGTCACAGTGCGTTACCGGAGCAACGCCGCGAGCTTCCCTTGACGGCCACTTTTACCGATGATGATGAAGAGATTCATACCAACATCTTGCACCATCACCAACAACAGGAAGAAGAAGTCGGACAACTGCCGGTTGATGTCTATGAGACCGCCAAAGAGGTCATTATCCAGACGCTCATCGCCGGCGTCTTGCCCGAACATTTGAATATCAATATCACCCGCGATGTGGTGTCCATTTCCGGCAAGCGCGAAGAGAACAAATCCATCGCGCAGGACAGCTATCACGTGCAGGAATTGTACTGGGGCGCGTTCGAACGGGTCATCGATCTGCCCGTCGAAGTGGAGATCGACAATGCCGAAGCGATCGAGCGTCACGGCCTGCTGATGATCAAGCTACCGAAACTCGACAAGGGCCGCAAAGCCGCACTGAAGATCAAGTCGATATAAAACAAAAATGCCTTCCCGGAACGGGAAGGCATTTTTGTTACGTCGCAGACACTGAACGTAGTGAAGTGCTCAGGACCAGACTTGAACTGGTGACATCTCCCTCTTCAGGGGAGCGCTCTACCAACTGAGCTACCTGAGCAAGCGAGTGGCCTGTTTGAATACTGAATTCAAACAAGGTCCGAGCGCCGCTCAGGAAAGCTTTGCTTACCTGAGCCAGCGTCCTTATTTTATACCCCAAAAACCATCCAAAAGCAACACCTATTGCCCCGTCGTTTGCTGCGTCCCCACCCCATACGCCGCGCCCAACTGCGTCAAATACGGCGTAATGAATGATATGGACACAATGCCCAAAATAATGATCACTACCCAATACGCGATGCGCATATAGAACGCATTCTTCTGGGAGTGACGCATTTTTTTGAGCATGACATTATTGTCACTGATCATTTTCTCCATGCGGTCCAACCGCGCCTGTACTTCTTGTTCCATGATACTAGTATAGCAGATAATTTGTTGTGTCCTTGGTAGGAATCGAACCTACAATTACTCCTTAGGACGGAATAGTTATATCCATTTAACTACAAGGACTCTTCGGGCAAGCCCTCAGAGCCTGGCGGCCCTAAGCGGCGGCTAAAAGTTCTGCAACTTTGCTTTCCTGAAAGCCCACCATGGCGGTGCCGCCAATCACAATGACCGGCACGCCGAGCTGGTGGGTCATATCGATCATTTCCTGGCGCTTTTCGGCGTCGGTACCGACATTGTATTCGGTATAATTGATATTATGTTGCTTGAAATAAGCCTTGGCCAGGTTGCAGTAATGACAAGTACTTGTGCTGTATATTGTTACATTTTTCATATACGTATAGTATAGCATTGCCGTCAACCCTTCACTACGTTCAGGGTCTGCGAGCCTATTTGCGGATACCCAAGCCGTGCAAGAGCACGTCCCACCAATGCGATATACCGGTAGCGGACGGCGGCGTAGCAATGGACGGATCAGGAGTAATGACGATCATCTGCTCCCCTGGCTTGATATAGTTGTAGCGTTCGCGCAAGGATTGTTCCGTGCCGGCAGGAGTGGCCAGGTACGCATTGGTGGCGGTCAACGTCTGCTCTTTTTGCGCCAAGACCGCCTGTTGTGATTTAAGTTCCTTGTCGCGAGTGCGCAAAGTGAAATATTTCTGAGCCAACCCAAAGACCGAAGTCAGCAACAGGAAAAAAATGATCAATGAGACCGCCGCGGCCAAGATATTCTTGGGAGAGATTTTATAGTTATTTTCAGAAAATTGCTTTTTTGCCATAGCGTGGTAGCATAGTGCGTATGCTATTCAATCATAACAGAAAAAGAGTCGATGTGGCATGGAAAATCTTTTCCGTGCTGATGATCCTCGGGATGCTGCTGTTCACCGTCCTGCCGCTCTTCCGTTAGTCGCCCTGTTTCATTACTTTTATAAAGACATCATGCGGGATGTTCACGTTGGCGTGTTCCCGCATTTTCTTCTTGCCTTTTTTCTGCTTGTCCAACAGTTTCAATTTGCGGGAATAATCTCCGCCATACAAGTGTCCGGTCACGTCCTTGCGGAAGGCTTTCATGGTGCGTGAGGAAATGATCTTGCCCAAGGCCTTGGCTTGGATCTTCATGACCACTTGCTGGCGCGGCATCAGCTGTTCCAAGCGCTCGACGAATTCTTCGGCGTCTTCCTGCAAGCGTCGGCGCGCGATGATGCGCGTAAAAGCCGGCTGCGGCTCGTCACCGATGATGATATCCATACGCACCACATCGGCCGGTTTCAACTCCCCTTGCTCATACGCGATCGAGGCATAGCCGGAGGTGATGCTTTTCAGGCCGTCAAAGAATCCGCGCATCAGCTCGCGCAACGGCATGGTGGCGCCGATCTTGACGCGGTCTTCGCCGAATTGCTGCAGTTCGTCCACTGCCGCCTCATGGTCGTACATGAAGGGCATCAACGTGCCGACATAGCGTTCTGGCGTGATGATCGACACGGTGACCCACGGTTCCTTGACGCTCGTAACGCTGCCGTCATCGGGAAAGAGGTGCGGCGAATAGACCATGATGCGGTTGCTTGCTTGCCCTGAGGTACTCGAAGGGTGGCGCGTCGTCACTTCATATGTCACTGACGGCATGGTCACGATCAGTTCCAAGTCAAATTCGCGGCGCAATCGCTCAGTGATGATCTCCAGATGCAGCATGCCCAAAAATCCGCAGCGATAGCCGCGCCCGAGCGCGCCCGAGACTTCTTCTTCGAATGAGAATGCGGAGTCTGATAAACGCAATCGGCCCAAGGCCATGCGCAATTCATCAAAGTCATCCTGGCTTTCCGGATAAATCGATGCCCAGACCACCGGACGCGGCTGGCTGTATCCCGGCAATGCCGGCGCGCTGTTCTTGAGAGAAATGATCGTGTCGCCGACTGAGGCAATGCCGGGCTGCTTGATGCCGGTCACGATATAGCCGATCGTGCCTTCGGCCAAGATGGGCTGAGCGGTCGCTTCCGGCATAAAGACGCCGACTTCCAAGGCTTGGAATTGCTGCTTGCTGGCGGCGAATGACAACAGGTCGCCTTTGGCGATGGCGCCGCCGAACATGCGCACGAACACTATCACTCCTTTGTGGTTGGAATAACTGAAATCAAAGACCAGAGCTTGTGTGCGATTGTGCTCAACCACCGGCTGCGGAGCCGGAATGCGTTCGATGATGGCAGCCAACAGTTCTTTGACTCCTTCGCCGGTCTTGCCCGATACTTTCATTACATCAGCTTCGCTACAACCAGTCAATGTGCATAGTTCCAGCGTGGTCTCTTCAATGCGCGCCAAGGGCGAGTCGACTTTGGTCAGACACGGAATGATCACCAGCCCCGATTCGCGAGCCAATGCCAATGTCGTCAGCGTCTGCGCTTGCACGCCTTGCGTCGAGTCGACCAGCAACAGAGAGCCTTCGACGGCTTTGAGGGCGCGGGAGACTTCGTAGGAGAAGTCGATGTGCCCGGGGGTATCGATTAAGTTAAGCATGTAAGGCTCGGAAGACGCACGCCCTTCGACAAGCTCAGGGCTGTCCAAATGCCAGAGCATTTGGACAGGCTGCATTTTTATAGTGATGCCGCGCTCGCGTTCGAGCTCCATGCTGTCGAGCACCTGGTCGCGCATCTTGCGCGCTTCGATCGTGCCGGTCACTTCCAGCATACGGTCAGCCAGCGTGCTTTTGCCGTGGTCAATATGGGCGATGATAGAGAAATTGCGTATCTGTTTCAGTTCCATTGGCATGACTATAGCATAGATAGAGTATTTTAGTTCGATACTATAGTGAGCTCTGTACCATAGCACTTTGAGTGCTGCTTGTCGGAGTAGTGACTGAAGCAGTCGTAACTATGGTCGGCGCGGGACTGGCGGGACTTTGGGTACTGGTTGTCGGAGTAGGACTAGGAATAGATGTAGAGGTTGAAGCAGTCGTAGACATGACAGTGGCACTGCTAGAGCCATTGATAGTTTGCTGTTGCAACAATTGTTTCAACTGCGCTTCATTTATACACGTGTCATTGATACAAATACTGGTCTTTGCTCGGAAACGATTGGCGACAAAATCTCCAATACCGTTTACCCCATCGGCTAACCAACTGTCTATTGCATCTCTCCAAGTATTTTTCTTAGTCAAGTCATCAATAGAGGTGATGTTGACATTCATCTCC
>JAYVMR010000012.1:0-36060 GCA_043758875.1 Candidatus Nomurabacteria bacterium
GACTGTGCCATATACCGCACTTTGTTGGCAATGATAGCGGTTATAGCGCCCGCAGTGTGTTCTATAGCGGTCACTTCCGTATCACTCATGACGGTGACATTGCCCGTTTTCATATATCGTTCCATGGCTCTGTATACGTCGAGGGATTTTTCCGTATGAGGAAAGACGCGCTTGCGGGCTTGCACTACTAGAGGCAATCCCAATTGTTCAAAAAAGGTAAACGTATCCTTGTTGCTAAATTGTGCGAATGCCGAATATAAAAATTGCTCGGCTTTGCCGTAGTGTTTTAAAAATAGTCGTTCGTCCTCCTCGGCATTGGTGATATTGCATCGTCCCCCGCCGCTGATCTTCAGCTTCTCACCGGGGTGCTTATTTTTCTCCATGATCAATACATGCTTGCCTTGCGCACCAGCTCGTCCGGCCGCCATCATGCCCGATACTCCACCGCCGATCACTATCACGTCATATTGAGCTGTGGAGAGTGTATTCATATTATTTATCAAGGTCTAGTATATCGTCGATACGGATTTGTTTTACGAATTCTGGCACGTGAGACACGACGATCATGGCGCCTCCATAACTGCTTAACGCTTTGGCAATGATTGGCAAATGGCGGAAGTTGATATGGTTGGTCGGCTCGTCCAGTATCAGCAACCCCGGTTCCATCAGCACCAAGTTGGCGAATGCCACCAGTCCTTTTTGCCCTTCCGACAGGCTGCCGATCTGCGTATTGATGACATCGCTGGTGATCAGGAAATTGGCCGCCACCGCACGCAAGCGCTCCTCATTGGGACGCAATCCGGCACTGAGCATGGCTTTCTTCAATGATTGATAGACCGTGTCATTGAAATCAAGCGTTGAAAAATCCTGACGATAGTAGCCAACGCGAACATTCTTGCCGATAGTGGATCCTTTGGCTGTGCCATTGGCGATGGATTCGAGCAACGTGCTCTTGCCGATGCCGTTGGGCCCGCGTAGCAACAGGTGCTGGTTTTTCTTCAGGGAAATAGCGGCTTTGCGCTCGGTGACCTTGTGATTTTTCAAGACCGTGAATGAAGTGATGTTGATGATCTCTCCCACGATGTCGTGCTGCGCCGGGATGACAAACGGACGAATAGTCTTGTCTTCCTTGCGCACGTCCACGATATCTTCTTCCAGCTCTTCGGCTTTTTCGCGCATGCGCTTGGCCACCAGACGCATCTGGCCGCCCTTATAAGCGAACTGATTGGCCTTCTCTTTCTTGGCTTGGATCTCCTTGGCCAACATGGCGTTTTTCATGTTCTCTTTTTCGATACGCACCGAGATATCGCGCACCACGTCATTGTAGTCGCCGACGTATTGCTCGACTTTGCGCGTGTAGATATCTAAGTACAAGACACCTTCGGTGAATGCGTTCAGGAAAGCCGCGTCGTGAGAAATGACTAACACCGTTTTTTTATAATCGATCAGATACTGCGTCAGGTGCTCAATGCCGGCCGTGTCCAAATTGTTGGTCGGCTCATCAAGTAACAACAAATCTGGGTCTTGGATCAGTGCCGATGCCAAGAGCAGTCGTGCTTGCTGTCCGCCGGAAAAGGTCTTAATGATCTTGTCATGGGCGTTTTTGACATTGAGATTGACCACTTCGAGAATGGTGTCGATACGAGGATCGATATCGTAGACAGTGGTAGTGAATTGGGCTTGGAAAAATTCCCGTACCGTCAGATCCATCTGTTCGCGAGGAATGACTTGGCGCGCGGTGGCGATGGTCGTGCCTTTGACGACATTGATCACACCATCTTCGGGTTTGAATACCCCCGTCAAGAGATTGAAGATAGTACTTTTGCCGGCGCCGTTCTGTCCCATCAGTGTCAGCTTGGCACCCGTGCGGATCGAAAAGGTCACCTCCTCAAGGATGGGCTTAGTGGCGCTATATTCGAATGATACGTCGTCAAATCGGACGACAGTTGCAGCTTTTGACATATAAAATAAAAGTGTCATGAGTATAGCACGATTCTTGCTATTTGCTTTTTAGGTATCATTTGCAATGATAGAGGGTATGAAGAAAATCTTTTCGTGGCGCAACGGCATCTTCTTGGTGCTCTGTTGCGTGGTCTTTTATTTCGCGGTGCACAATTTCACTGAAATAAAGACGGTCAATTCGTTGTTCAAGCAAATCGATACCCACTGGATAGTGTTGGCCATTGCTTCTCAATTTTTCACCTATCTTTTCATTGCCGCCATTTATTATCTATTGCTCAATAAGTTCAAAGAAAAAACATCGATCACGCTGCCTGATCTTTTCAAGCTTTCCATCGTGACGGTGTTCATCAATCAAGTCGTGCCTTCCGGCGGCGTTGGAGGCAACGGATTTTTGTTCAATGAAGTCACCCAGCGTGATGTCTCGACTAAAAAAGCCTTTTTCACTATCGTGATGGAATGCCTGACACTGTATGTGTCATTGGCGCTGCTGCTGCTGGTATTGCCGTTCTTGTATATTCTTCGTTACCACATGCTGCCGACAATCTTTCTGTACGTCATTATTTTCGGCTTTCTTTTATACGGCGCACTGGCAGTCTTGATGACCATTATCAGTGTCAGAGATGTCTTGCAGCACGTGCTCAAAAAGCTTTCCCGTATTCCCTTCCTCAAACACCATCTCGAAGATATTACTTTTTCCCCTCAAGGAACATTTCCCGAATACGGCACCAAGGGCCCGTGGCAAATATTCCTGAAATATAAGAAGCTTTCTTTTTACGTGCTGTTGTGTCAGTGGGGATTATTTTTTGCCGATGCTGTCACCATCTTCGCGTTGCTGCAGGGCTTGCATGTGCCGGTTTCTTTTCTGGTCATTTCATTCGGCCTACTGCTGACCTTTGTGGCTACGGCCTTGCCTATTTCTCCCGGCGCATTGTTGATCTACGAAGGCGCCATGACGTTCTTTTACACTACGATGAGCATGCCATTCGCCACTGCCCTGATCGTCACGTTGATGTATCGCGTATTGTCATTCTGGGCGCCGATGGTCATGGGCATATTCCTGTATCGTCACGTGCAGAAGAAGTAATTCCATTTTATTTTAAAACTTTCGCATCACTCCGCGCACTACAGCGACAACCGTCAGTTCATATTCGGGATACAGCGGCTTGTAGTTTTTATTGGCCGGTTCCAACCATTGCTTGTTGTTCTTAACACGCAAATATTTCATGGTGAATTCCCCATCGATTTGCGCTATCACGATGTCGCCATCCTTAGCAGTGTTGGTTCTTTCGGCAATGACAATATCACCGTCAGCGATATGCGCTTCGATCATCGAATCCCCGGTGACTTCGAACAGATAGGTCGAAGCTTTTTTGGGCACTAGGTAGTCTTCGATATTAAGGGTGGCTTGTCCGGAAGCATTTGCCGCATCGGTCATGACTTCACCAGGTGCGGGAAATCCGGCCGTCACCAAGCCCATCATCGGGATATCGGCGAAACCGTCGCTCGGTATGAGCTTGCCGAGCTTGTCTTTGGTGACGATGCCGGCAGCGATCAATTTGACCACGACGCGATAGACGGCATTTTTGGACTTGAAGCCGAAGAGCTTCATCATTTCCGCGTACGTCGGCATGCGGCGATGGGATTGGTGGAAGGATAAAAGTTTTTCTTTATAGTCGGGATTCATATATGGAAGCTTAGTCTGAAGAATTGTAGCAGAAAATGTCGCTGCTTTGTAGGACGGCCGGCACAGAACAATACCAAGTTGTGGTTTTCGTGACGGGGTTGGGTGAACTGCTCGAGGCGAGTAAGTTCGTTTTTGAGAGCTTGTTGGAAAGGAGTGATTTTCATGGCAATAACTATGTTAGCTAAATAATGGGAAGAATCGGCCGAATACTCCGCTGCGGTGCTCTCGCTTCTGGGCGCGGATCTTTTGCAGCAGCATGCGATGCTTGCGTGACTCGGCGACGTATTGCTGCCCGCTCATGATCTTGGCATCGATGCGCTGGTTCAACAGGTTGATCTGGTGTTCCAATGAGGTGATGTATTGGTGTTGTGACATATGCTTAATAAATGCTTATCTTTTATCGATAATTACTCCTTGTAACTACTCTTCTAGTATAGGTGAACAATCGTTCACACGCAAGTAAAATGGTGTGGATAACTCCCCCGTTCGGTGCTTTTTATTTAATTACAAATCGAAAATCCCCTGTTGAGGGGGATTTTCGCGAGAAAACTGTCATTTATATTTATTTGATTTGAATGAAGATTTGTTTAGTGTATAGCTTTTATTTGAGGTTAACTTGATAAATATTCATTTGTTAGGCAATCGCTATTCAATTTGTTGGGGCTTGTATGCCCGCGTGGTGTAGAAGTATTTGCGCTTGGTGGTCCCTCCCCGCTTCGTGAAGCTTGTAGGCACTCACCAATGCGTCAAACTGGTCATAGGTAATTGATCGGGCTCCTGGGCGGCCTTGGATAGCACTGGTAAAGGCATTGTAGTCATCACTTTCAATGGCTTTGGCTAATGCTTCATGTAATATCGGTCGGCTCATCTTTTGTACCCAAGCCGGTT
Organism: Candidatus Nomurabacteria bacterium; assembly: GCA_043758875.1. GTDB lineage: Bacteria > Patescibacteriota > Minisyncoccia > Phycocordibacterales > UBA9973 > UBA4124. The sequence goes on from JAYVMR010000012.1 coordinate 4,535, forward strand.
GCGCGGCTGCATACCCTGTAGCAGTCATCACAGTGGTGGCTGATACAATGCCCAGAAGCCCTGAAAGTAATATCTTTCTTGTTGCTACCGTCATTACTATAAATAATTAATTGATAATATGAAATGACATTTTCATGCACATAACTACCGGTCATTTCATATTAAGTCATACGTACCCAAGAAATCTTTCTTTCATCTTTTTATCGAAACAATCAATTTCCAAAATAGTCTTTCTGGTGCTGGGTCGGATAGCGATAGTAGGTATTGACGCGGTTATCCAAGGAATCCTGCGTCAATGCATAGAACAAGAGGCCGATAATGATACTGGCGGCGACACTGACCAATAGCAACTGCAAGGCAGTGTGCTTATATCCCGTATGAGTGCGTCGCAATAAGGAAATAGTGACAAGGCAAAATAAGCCGAACGACACGATCCATAACAATGGTATGCCGGCAGTGACGAAAATAGGATGGCTGGAATGCGCCAGGACGGGGTGTTGCCAGGGATTGTGCAAGATGCCGTAGACGATGCCGGCCATGGTGTAAGCGCCTAATAACGTCGTGACGATGCCCGGTACCCATAAGATACTGTGGCGCAGGACGAAGTACCACTTCGGCCGCTGGGTGATCTGTCGGCTCTCAATGGCACTGAGGATTTTTTCTGTTGTATTGGTTGTATTACTGATGGTTATCATATTTGGTGAGTGTTTTTTGTAATTGCTTCTTGGCGCGATTGATCCGGACGGCCACCGTGCCGGGCGGGATTTTCAAAATGTCGGCTATTTCCTCGTAGGACTTTTCTTCGAAGAAACGCAGCAGCAAGATATCCTTGTATTTGTCACCCAGCGTGTTGAGGGTTTGGATGATATATTCCTTTTGTTCCTGATGGCTAAACCGCACAACCGGGTCCTCATCGGTGAATAATTTGGAGACCAGGTCACGGGCCTCGTCATCCAGCGAAAGCGTGGTGCGTCTTTTTTCGCGACGATACCAATCGATCATTTCATTATGCGTGATGCGATAGACCCATGACGAAAAAAGCAATGATGTGTCGTATTCGTTGATGTTGCGATATACCTTTATAAAAATATTTTGCAATAGATCATCGATGTCGTCACTGGTGGCCATGCTTCGACGTCGAATGTAGCGAGTGAGTTTGGGCACGTAGCGTTCCACCAGGACCGCGAAATGCTGTTGGTCTTTCTTGCATTCGATAACGAGTTCTTCATCAGAAAGATGGTTAAGTGATCCCAGCATCTTCTTAGTATACGCTTAAATGTGTTAAAATCTTACCGTGCTATATACTGTGCCGATGAATAATAAAAAAACAGCTATCAGTGGAGCGGCGGTCATTGCCGTTGCCGCCGCGATCTTCGCCGTTGCGTCAATGAATCGCGCTAACAATGCCCCTACTATTACCGTCAGTCTGCCCTCCACTCCCGCGACCGACACCGCTACTTCTCGATACAAAAATGGAACATATACTGCCACCGGTTCTTATCGCTCACCGGGCGGATTGGATAATGTTGGCGTTACCCTGACCCTTAAAAATGACATCATTATTTCTGTTTCTTTCACTCCGATGGCGCATGACGGCATTTCTGCTCAATATCAAACTATGTTTGCCGGAGGATTTCAATCATTGGTGCTCGGGAAAAATATCAGCAGCGTGTACTTGGATGCCGTTTCCGGCTCTTCATTGACTGGTCAAGGATTTAATGACGCATTGGCGCAGATCAAAGCGCAGGCTAAGGCGTAATGGAAGAATTCAAAGCGATCGGAACATCATGGCAGATAACTTTTGACGGTCATGATGTTCTTAATTCCGAGACTACCATCACTCAGATAAAAGATCGCATCGAGCTCTTCGAATCCCTCTACTCTCGTTTCCGCGCAGATTCTTTTGTCGGACAAATTACCAAGCAATCGGGCATCTATGAATTGCCGCCCGATGCGGAAAAAATGCTGGCCTTGTATAAAAAGCTCTATGATCTTTCATCAGGAAAAGTCACACCTCTTATTGGCGCGGTCTTAGTCGACGCCGGCTATGACGCGACCTATTCCCTCACCCCAAAAAACGCCATACAACAAGCTGAACGTTGGGAAGATGTCATGGAATATGTTCCACCCTTTTTGAGTACTAAGAAACCACTGCAATTGGATTTTGGCGGCCTGGGCAAGGGATACATCATTGATATCGTGGCCGAACTGTTCAAGGAACACGGCATTCATGATTTCATGATCAATGCCGGCGGTGATATGGCGCACAGCACGACGGTAGGTAAAAAATCCCGTATCGGATTGGAAGACCCTGATGATACGAGCAAGATAATCGGCGTGCTGGAATTGCAGAATAAGAGTTTGGCCGGTTCATCAGGCAATCGTCGCAACTGGGCGCACTATCATCACATTATCGATCCTGACAGCACCGAGTCCCCTCGCCATATTGCCGCAATGTGGGTGGTAGCTGATACGACCATAGTGGCGGATGGTCTGACCACAGCACTTTTTTTCATGTCGCCGGAACAATTGCAAAGTCATTTTGAATTTGAATATTGCATACTGTACAGCGATCGTTCAGCAAAGGTATCGAAGGATTTCCCGGCAGTGCTATACTGATAGCTATGGAAACAATAAAACAAGCCTCCTATAACAGTACTGCGGCCAAGTACGCACCTATTATTTTGCGCCTTGGCTTAGCCTTGGTCTTTTTGTGGTTCGGTACCAATCAGATCATGGATCCGATCAGCTGGGTCGGCTTTATACCACATTCCATCATCTCAACGACCGGTCTCAGTGCCACTACGTTAGTGTTTTACAATGCGCTATTCGAGATCGTCGCCGGCACGATGCTTTTGCTGGGATTCTTTACCCGTGCCATCGCCTTCATATTGTTCTTGCACCTGCTCGACATCGCTTTCACCGTCGGTTTGGACAGCCTGGGCATTCGCGACTTGGGCTTAGCCGTCGCCACATTTGTCATCTTCCTCAATGGCATGGACGCATCGACACTCGATCGTTATATCCGAGCGTAATATTTGTAGTACCAGACCTTGATGGCATCAAGGCAGAAGAAATACAGAGCCATGACAATGACGATGGTAGTTACTGCGGCAAATGGCAGTGCGGTAAAATGGAACCATTGTTGGAAGAGTGCGATATAGATCACTACCAAGGAAACGATGAAGCCCGATGCAAAGGAAATGTTGAGCAGTGTCGAAGCCGCTTTGGCTTTCCAGAAAAAACCCTTATTTCTCAATGCATAAAAGGTTATCAGGGCGATGAATGTGAAATAGACATAAAGGCTGGTTTGAATGACGATGACAGATTGGAAACGGATCAGCGCGAAATACAGCAATTCAAATGCGGCGGTTGGTATACCTAAGAGTAGTGCCACGCGAAGCAATTGCTTGAGATCATGCTTCTCGGGACTGACTACTTCCTGGTCCTCGACACTGTCGGAATAAATAGTGATGAGCGGAATGTCAGTCACGATGCTAATGAATAATATTTGAATCGGCAAGAGCGGCAAATCTTTGGAGAACAAATACAGTATGCCCAGCGCGATGAAAGTGGCAAAATTACTGACCATGGTGTAGAGGATGTATTTATTGATATTGACGAAAATAGTGCGGCCGTATTTGATGCCGTTGATAATGACTTCCAAATTTTTATTCAACAGCACAATGTCGGCATTCTCTTTGGCGATATCAGTGGCCGAGTTGACTGCAATGGCCACGTCGGCCAGCTTCAAGGCTGGGGCGTCATTGATGCCGTCTCCTTGATAGCCGACTACATACTCTTCCTGCAACGCCTTGATGATGGCGTATTTTTGCGTCGGCGTGACGCGAGCGAAGACATGCGCGGTCGTGACGGCTGTTTTAAATGCGGCGGGATCCATGGCTGCAAGCTCACTACCGAGATAAACGCCATGTTCTGATGTCACCAGTCCGACTTGCAAGCCGACATATTGCGCCACCTCCTTGCTGTCCCCGGTCAATATCTTGATCTGTATGCCGAGCTGCTTGGCGTCTTCGATAGTGCGCTTGGCACTGGCGCGTAATGGGTCAGTCAGGCTGACATAGCCCAGAAATTCCAGATCATGCTCTTCGGCCAAGATGTCGTAGTCTTCATGATACATGATCTGCTTGTAGGCCAATGAGATATGATGCAAGCCAGTGCTGCCTTCCTGCGAAATGGTCTGCAAGTATTGGTCCTTGTGGTCGCTATGGGCGATGGTCAGAAGGATATCGGGCGCGCCGATGACCACTAGATAATATTTCTTATTGACGGTATCGTTGAGAATCACCCGTCGGCGTTTGTCATCGGGGTCAAACGGTAATTCCTTGACAATAACAAACTGCTTGGCTTGCTGCTGCAATGCCGGAGAAACATATTGTATGAATGCGTCATCATACGAATTGGCGACGCGATGCTTGCGCCCTTTCAATACGGCAATGGTCGCATAGGCCAGTATTTGAAAGAAATCAGAGTCGGCGGTCTCAATATGCGCAATGGTCATCTTGTTTTCGGTGATGGTACCGGTCTTGTCGGTGCACAACATGGTGATGCTGCCCAAGTCCTCCACCGACGACAATCGTTTGACCACCACATGCTGCTTGGCCAATTTCAACGCGCCACTGGAAAGCGACACGGTCGCGATGACCGGCAAGACTTCCGGTACGACTGCCACGGCCATGGAAATGATGAACAACAGTAAATCAGTGAAGTGTAGCGGCCCTTTATTGATCAATAGCTTGGCGACGAATACGACCGTCAACGCGATGACCACGATCTTGATCAAGATCGCACTGAAGCTTTTTAATGATTTTTCGTATTCGGTGATTTTTTTTGTTTGGATAGACAGAGCGGCAATGGCACCAAATTCAGTATGGAGACCGGTGGTATAGACGACACCCGTCGCTTCGCCTTTCTGAATGGTGCTGCCGGTCAGGATCACGCCTGCCTTATCGGCACCGCCGACTTTTTTTGTCACGGGCATTGATTCGCCCGTTAATGCCGATTCATCGACTTGGACATTGTCGGCTTCGATCAAATGCATGTCAGCCGGCGCGATATCGCCTTCACCCAATATCACCACATCACCCGGCACGATTTCCGTTTGATCCAACAGTGCGACTTGGCCGTTACGCTTGATGCGCACCATGCGCGTGATGAACATCGAAAGCTTTTGCACGATTTTTTCCGATTTGTATTCTTGGAAAAAACCTAACAATGTATTGAGCAGCAAAATGGCTAGGATAACGGTGCCGTCGGAATAATCCCGGATGCCGTACGAGATCATGCTGGCGATGAATAGCAAATACACCAACGTATTCTGAAATTGATGGACCAAGATCGACCAGGCACTGAATGACTTGCTTGGCAGGATATTCTTACCATACTGCGCCGTCTTTTCTACCACTTCCTGTGTCGACAATCCTCCACCTACTGCATCCGCTGTCATATGAGGAAAGTATAACAGAATTAGCCTTTCCGCCTAAGGTTTAACCTCCGAAGGTTAAACCTTAGGCGGTCCCCGGAAATAAAAAGTAGATAAAAAGCTCGCCAACATGTTGGCGAGCTTTTTATTAAGTTTCTTGTCTAAGGATTATGCCTTAAGTGTTCTCAATCCGGAGCGGATGGAACCGATGTCTTTGCGAGCAGCGTTAATATCAGCATTCATGGCTTTACGTGCGGTTATTGCAGCGGCAAGCTGAGTCTTGTTGCTTGCTTGGATACTCTTGTCACCTCCGTCTACTTTTAATGAAGTAACTGCAGTAATCAATGCTTGACCTTGAGTTTGAGCATCAGCCAATTTTGCAGTTGCGTCATCCAATGAGGCTTGGACAGCAGTCACGTTCTTGCCTGCTGTTTTAGCAGTCGTGATACGTGTTTGCAAAGTACCCAATGTTGTCTGATAGATATTTACTGTAGCCAATGCTTTATCAGTAGAAGCGATAGTTCTTTCACTTGGTAACACTACTTCAAAGATACGATAATTTTTATAGATCGATACATAATCAGTCTTAGCAGTTACTAGGTCGGTATCGGCATCAATTTTAGCCTTCAATGTGTTCATGCTATCAATGGATGACTGAACGGAAGCACTCAATGAAGCGCGCTGCGCGTCAGTCAGATGCTTGTATTTTGCCAGACGAGCTGAGAATTTATTCAAGCTTGAGATACGAGCATTAATAGACGCATCAGATCTTTTGATGATTTTCGCTATTTTTGCAGCACCAGGATTGACGCCAGTAGTAGTACTAGCGGTAACACCAGTACCTGCGATATTGGCATTAGCATTAGGAGTGACTCCGAGTGATTCTGCGGACACGCCATGCGCGTTTACTGCAATCATACCGAGTACCAAAGCTAAGGTTGGAATACTATATTTTTTCATACGTTTCAATTTTCAATTAAATAATCTGTTAACACTCTTAATACGCGCCTCCAGGGCTTTTCTTTCAACATTCACTATAATTGTTTTCCACACTGACCAAAAAACTTGTTTGACACATCATTTTTATAAAGGTACCCTTTATAGTAAAGGTTCTTAATAATATATTCTGGAACGTTCTAGCATTATCAGTTAATAATCTTCAATCATATGCTAACTACCATCGCTGTTATCTTGCTTATACTATGGCTCATCGGACTTGTTGCTTTGCCTTCAATCGGATGGATTATCCATGTGCTGCTAATTATTGCAATCGTTTTGTTTTTGGTGCGCATCATTCGCGGTGAAAACCCTATAAGATAATCCTCCTAACTATGACTACAATCGTAAACAACCCAAATGGCTCGGATGAAGCTGCGGGATTCAGTGCCGGAGCAATCTTCACGATCATTATCGTGGTGATCATTCTTGGCTTCTTGGTCTTCCACTATGGACTCGGATCATCAAGCGCTCCTGCTACTACCACTCCTTCAACCATCAACATTACCACCCCGGCACCTACAGGAAGTAGTACCGCTCCTTCAAGTCAGACCACCAGCTCTTCTCAGACCACGACTCAGCCTTCTTCAGCAACTTCCGGAACGACCACTACTCCAAGCTCAACAACTACTACTTCGAGTTCGACCACTACTCACTAAACGAGACAGCGACCGATATCGTCAAAAAAGCGCCTCCCCAGGCGTTTTTTTGATTTCACTTTTTCAGGATATTTTATTGCGCGCGCAATCCCAATGCCACTGGATCGTGATCGGACAATTCAGGTGTCATATAAACGGGAGCGTAGGAAATCGTGGTGTAGCCCAGCTTATCCATATTTTTTATCAGGATATAATCATAGCGTTGCGAGGTGTCTACGCGATTGAGCCAATTGTCGACAAAAAAGTTTTCCGCTCGATAGGTCGGCTGCATCTTCCCTTCTTCAGCCGGGTGTGTGAAGCCGTGTTGCGCGAACAGGTTGGTGAAGACAGGCGATTGCAGCATATCGTGCTCATTGAAATCCCCGCCAATGACCGTCGGCAATTCAGAGTTTTCGGCTAAGACCTTGAACATGATCTCCAGCTGTCGCAGGCGAATGGGCATCGTGGCAAAGAAGCGGCTGGATTGGTGATGGAGGTGTACGTTCACCACGCGCAGCAATCCCGCCGGCGTTTCAATGACGACCTCGAGCGCTCCTTTGTTACCCATAATTTCGCTGACTGCTACGCCTCGTCTGCCAAATTTGATGAATCGCACCGACTGAATGGGGAATTTTGAAAAGGTCAGCAGTCCGCCATGACTAGGCTGTTTTTCGGCCTTGGTCATGGCCCGGTGATAGCCATTGTTCTGCAAGCAACGTGCCAAGCCGGCGCGATGTTCGGCACTCCATGATTCTTGGAAGCACACTATGTCTGTGCCGCGTGCCGCAAAATACTCGGCAATGTCGAGCATGCGCTTCTTCCTGTTCCTGACGAACCATAATGGCAAGTCCCAAATATTAAACGTGACGATTTCCATGGTGATGCATTATATACAGTATAGAAAAAATGTATGAAGAAATAATGAAGCTACTCGACATAAAGAAAAAATAAAGAAATTAGGGCTAGTTATCCAGGTTTTGGGGTGATTTTTAGTATTGCTTGCCTTATACTTATGCGGTATGAGAATACTAGTTATTGAGGACGAGCCGGATACTCAGGATCTTTTGAGAGAACGGTTACAAGAAAAAGGATTTGCCGTGGATACGGCCGGTACCGGCACGCGCGGTCTGTATTATGCCAAGACCAATCAATACGACTTGATATTGCTGGATTATGGTTTACCGGAGAAGAACGGTTTTGCAGTCTGCGAGGAATTGCGGTCGGCCAACATCCACACGCCCATTATCATGATTTCTGTCACTGATGCCATCACGCACAAAGTGCGCGGCCTGACGGTCGGCGCCGATGATTACGTTTCCAAACCGTTTTATTTTGACGAGTTGTACGCGCGCATACAGGCTCTGTTGCGACGGCCGCACAATATGGAAAGCACACTGCTATGCATCGATGATTTGGTGTTGGATTGCGACAAGCAAATCATTACTCGCGGCACCATCCCTATCTACCTGACACGAAAAGAGTTTTCTTTATTGGAATATTTATTGAAGTTCAAAGGCCTAGTGGTGACACGAGGCATGATCATGGAGCATATCTGGGACCTGGCACTTGATCCTTTTTCCAATACTATCGAAACGCACATTCTCAACCTGAGAAAGAAAATCGAGAGTCCGAACAAGACCAAGCTCATTCACAGCATTGCCGGACGAGGATACAAAATAGATGTGGTAAAGTAATAAAGAAAAGTTTATAAATTCTTCAGCTGTTCTTGAGGAACGATAGTATAGACTCATTGCAGAGTCATATAGTCGAATGACTCACTACCAGCTATCTTATTACACGCCTATGAAAAAAGTGATCGAAACCCTGCTCCATAACCCCGCTGCCCGCGCTTCACAAAACATACGATCCGTGGCATATTCCCAGACGGCATTCACTCCTTGGGAAGCTGTCACCTAATATCGCCACAATGAAACCGCGCATCCAAATTCCTTTTTTCTTCTCTCGTTTTAAAGAGGTGTTTGAGCGCGGTATTCATTTTTTCTTCAAGACATGCATCCAACCGCAGTGCCATGATGAAGATGTGCGCCGCCGAGAATTCATCCTGAACACCATTCTGTGCTTGTTGATAGTGCTATTGATAATACTGGCATCATTTATCGCCGTCGACACCATGGAAGACATGTTCCATTATAACGGCGTTCCCTTGATGACTTTCGTGGCCATCATAGCGGTCTTCATGTATTTATTGCTTCTTTCTCGCAGCGGATATTACAAAATGGCCAGTTACGCCATGTTGGCACTTTATTTTCTCAACACCACATATGGAGCGGTGCGCTGGGGCGTGGAACTTCCTTTGGTAGCCATAAGCTATGTCATGATCATTATTATTTCCAGCATTTTGATCTCGACTCGTTTCGGTTTCTTGGTGACACTGGGAACGGCGGTTACCATTATTACGGTAACGCATTTGCAACTGCGCCATGTCATTCATCCGATATTGCAATGGAAATACGTGGCAGTCAGTATGCATGACCCCATACAGCTTTCTGTCTTTTTCTTATTGATCAGCGGAATATCGTGGCTATCCAACAGAGAAATGGAGCGCTCGTTGCAACGGGCACGTGTGTCGGAACAGGCCTTGGCCGAAGAAAGAAATCTCTTGGAAATAAAAGTTGAGGAACGCACCAAAGAATTGAAAGAATTGCAAAAGGAAAAAGTTGCGCAGCTCTATCGATTCGCCGAATTTGGCAAGCTGTCGTCGGGTGTCTTCCATGACTTGATGAATTCGCTCAATGTGGTGGTGGATAACGTCACTCAGCTCGAACGCGCGCCCGACCACCTACCCGATGTCAAAAAGTATGTCATGAAAGCAGTGTCCACCAGTCGTCGTATCGGCGACTATATCTCGGTCGTGCGCAAACAAATCGCCGACGATACCGCGCTCAGCACTTTTTCGACTCACAAGGAGATCACTGATGCCATTGATATATTGCATTTCCGGGCACGAGAAGCGTGGGTACGCATTGTCTGCAGTACGTCGGAAGACGTGATCTTACAAGGTAATGCGTTAAAGTTTTACCAAATCATGCTCAATCTTTTATCCAATGCCGTCGATGCTTGTGAAAACGCAGAACGAGAAAACCTCATCACTATATCGGTCATTCGCACTGCCGATCGACACCATGCGCGTATCACCATCACTGACGACGGCTGCGGCATCGAATCGGCATTGCTTGAAACGGTGTTTACACCCTTCTTTACCACCAAAGCCTACGGCAAAGGTATCGGATTGGGGTTATCACAAACCAAAGAAATCATTGAAGAAACGTTCAAAGGCACTATCAGTGTTACCAGTATTCCGCATCACGGCACGACCTTTATTATCATGCTCCCTATTTTTCGCGTAGAAAATGAACCATTATTCCCTTCACCACCAGATCCAACAAACATGGACGGCGGCAACGCTGTACATTAAATCCTGCCAAGAAAAAAATGGCGGCTTTCTCAGTAATACAGAACATGCCGCCATTTTTTATACCAGCCTGATCATTGAATGCTTGCAGCCGTGCCAAGACGCGGTCTGTCGGAGTATCATTGAACGCGGGGCGGCTTTTTTATCAGAAAAAAGAAGCGCTGAATGGACGTTTAACTACCATGATGGCTATCCGGATGATTTGGACGACACCTGTATCGCAGTATCGGCTCTGTATAGCACCCATCCTGACTATTTCACCGAGAAAGTGTTGGCCCGCATCGTGTCAATGTTGATACAGCAAGAAACCGTCCCAGGCGGTCCTTATCGAACATGGCTCACCGAACAACGACCACAGGATTCCGATGTTGATATTGTGGTCAATAGCAATGTCGCCTACTTCTTGTCATTACTGGATATCGCCACTCCGCAATTGCAATTATACTTTGAAGATACTATCGAGCACGATCACTTGCACTCTCAGTATTATGATGACGAGATAGTCATTATCTATTTCCTGACTCGCGCATATGAAGGAAAACACGTATCACGATTGAAGGATCGGTTATTCAAGCGGCGCATGACCGATGGATCGTGGGGCAATGCGCTCCACACCGCATTGGCCGTTACCGCATTACTGCGAATGGGCGAATCGGCTGAAGCAGTGACTGACGGCATACAGTATCTTGTCGATAATCATAGTGCGGGCAAGTGGCTCCCCCATCATTTTTTCATAGAAAGTATTGAACATGGTACAGTGTGTTACAGCTTCAGCAATGCGCATGTCAGTGCCTGTTGCATTGAAGCGTTGATGGCATACAGTAATGCCATTCCTCACCCTGGTATCATGGGGCCGGCGGATGATACGGAGATAAATCAATTTATAGAGAGCGTCATAAAAGAATGCCGGGCAGTTCCTTTGTCCGCAGAGCTATCGACGCAACGTGATCATGCTTTAGACCATCTGCAAGAGAAGGACTGCAGCAGAGAAATATTTTTACTCCCTTATCATTTCGCAAAAGCCCTGAAAAAACAAGACACTATTTCAGATGACAACATCTGTTCCTTGGCGGTGGCCAATGTCCTAGGCTGGATCGGCTATACCATTTACGATGACATCCTGGATGGAGAGAATACTGTCGCATTATTGCCTTTAGCAGATGTGTGCATTCGGCATATGATGGAACTCTTCCGTTGGGTTGTGACCGATCCCGCTCAACAGCAAATCATTACCGCCATTCTTAACGGCATTGATGCGGCAACACTATGGGAACACCTCAATTGTAAGATGGAGAGACACGGTGATGAGGTCACGGTGCCAGCATCGTTGCCCGATTATGGAAATAGCGCCGGCTTGGCGGAGAAATCATTGGGACATGCTTTGGGGCCGATCATACTGTGCCTATTGCAAGGTGCCCCTGAGCAAGCTTTGTATGTTGAGCATTTTTTTAGGGAATATTTGATCGCTCGACAGCTCAACGATGACGCGCATGATTGGCTGAGCGATCTTCATAATGGATTTTTTAACAGTATCAGCGTACCGTTGATCAAGGAATGGCAGACTCGCACTGCCGGCGGTTACATGGACCTTGCTCAGGAAGAATATCTCTTGCAGAAGTATTTTTGGGAAGACCATATTGATACGGTCAGCAACACCATCATTGAACATATCATCAACGCGCGGTTGATACTAAAAAAGATTACCATCTTGAAAGAGGTACTCTTTTTAGAACGGTTACTCGCGCCATTGGAACAGTCCGCCCGACAGGCCATCATTGAACGCGATCGGACGAAACGATTTTTAACGGCTATTGAGCAGAAGTAGTACTGGTATTTTCGGTGGTCGTGGTCTGCTGCTGATAAGTGGTCACCGGCGTACTGGTCGTATAGGTATGAGTCTGAATGCCAGGGCTGGAAACGGTGGTCTGTTCCACCACAGGAGTAGTCGTCGGATAATAATAGACACCGTGCGGTACAAAATACACTACTAAGATAATAATAAGAATAATAATCATTATAACGATAAGCGTGCGGTTGGTATGGTCATGCATACATACAGTAAAGCATATACTGGCTCGATAGAAAAGTGGTATACTACGTACCGTAAACAAGGCCTTTCTCGATGAAGAAAATTATTGCATTAACCAAAGCCACGCTGTCTCATTGGCAAGAAAAACGCGCCTCTCGCATGGGAGCGGCTATTTCCTATTACGCGCTTTTTTCGATCGCGCCATTTTTCATCGTGCTGATCGGTTTGGTCAGTGCTATTTTTGATCGGGCCACTATCCTTGTCACTGTTCATCACACGTTGCAACAAACTGTCGGCGTCAATCTGGCGGGCGCCATTCAGTCCCTTATTACCAGCGTGCAGCATTCCAGTAGCGGAATAGTGGCCACCATTATCAGTATCGTGGTATTACTTGTTGCCGCACTGAGCATGTTCTCTGAGATCAACAGCGACTTGGATGAATTATGGTATGTCGAACCGAAAAAAAAGCGGGTCTTAACCACCGCTCAGGCCATCGTGCGCTACTTGCGAGAACAATTGTCGGTCTTCTTTCTCCTCTTATTGTGCGGATTGGTATTGCTTTTCTCGGTGGCCTTCACGGTTTTCTTATCACTCATTCAGCACAACTTCGTGTGGGCTAGTCAGATCATCCATCATGTCGGACTGCTTTCCTTTATTAATATTCTTCTGACATTGTTTTTTGCCACAATACTATTCACGCTGATGTATCATATCTTGCCAACCGTGAAATTGCCATGGTCAGAATTGCTCCGAGGCGCATTCATGACGGCAGTATTGTTCTTGATCGGTAAGTTCCTGATCTCATGGTATGTCGATAGCTACGGTGCCACGTCCGCCTTCGGCGCGGCTGGATCATTAGTAGCATTATTATTATGGATTTACTACTCCGCCCAAGTCTTTTTCATCGGCGCTTCCTACACCTTCGTCCATTCCCAAAAATACGGCTACCTTTCGAAGAAGTCTTAAATTATCGTTCGTGCTCAAGCGCGATAGTCACGGCTTCGGTGGCGATCAGGCGCGCGGCTTCGGGGTTGTAAAAGGCTTTGGCGCGGGCGGCCATGGCATCGTAGTGGTCCTTATGTCCTAAGATCAGATCGATCTCATTCTTCAAGACTGAGGGCGTGAGGTTGGCTTCCTCGATGACCACACAAGCGCCGGTACGGGCATAGTGATAGGCATTCTTGCGCTGATGGTCGCCATGGAATACCGCGGCGCTGCCGGGAATGATGATTGATGGCTTGCCCCAGGCCGCTATCTCATACAATGACGAGCCGGCGCGGGAAATAATGACATCGGCCGCCCCGCCGAACATCTTGGTCTGCACGTCATTGAAATATGGAAAGATCTTGTAGCGATTGCGCTTGGTATTGTCTCCCAATAGTACTGTCGCGTCAGTTTTGGTTTCCTCGAAATTCTTCGGGCCAGTCTGATGGATGATCTGATAGTGCTCAACCAATTCTACTACCAATGAAGTGATGGTGTCGTTAATGATCTTGGCACCGAGCGAACCGCCGATGATGCCGATCGTCGGGATAGTGTCATCGAGCTCGAAGAATGCCTTGGCGCCTTCTGTGGCAATATAAGCGATGCTTTTGCGTACTGGCTGGCCGGTCAATGATACTTTTTTGGCGTCAAAGTATTCGGCCGCTTCCGGGTATGACAACGCCACGCGTCGCGCGAATTTGCCTGACCATTTGTTGACTCGTCCCGGCACAGTGTCGGATTCGTGGATGATGACGGGAATGCGCAGGAGACGTGCCGCTACTAAGACCGGAAAGCTGGCATAGCCGCCCTTGCTGATGATGACATCGGGATACAGGCTGAAGAGTTTGAAAATTGCGCCGATAGTGCCGAAGCCGGTCTTAAAAAAGTCGACGAAGTTCTGCAGAGAGAAATAGACCCGCATCTTGCCGGCAATGATGGGAATGAACGTGATGAATTGCTCGTCGAGCTCACGCTGATTGTAGGCCGTGTCAGCCATGTAGTAGAGCTTGAAGTTGGCGATCTTTTCCTGGTCCGCGATGCGATTCAATTCTTCCGCCACTGCGATCAAGGGATAAAAGTGCCCGCCTGTCCCCCCTCCTGTCAATAAAATTTTCATACTGTGTTTATTTTACTCTTTTTTCTGATATCTTGAAACATTGAGCACGATGCCGGAGGCGAAGAGGGCGATGGCCAGAGAGGTGCCGCCTTGGGAGATGAAGACCAGGGGCACGCCGGTCAGAGGGAAAAGGCCGACCAAGGATGCCATATTGAGGAAAGATTGGGCCACGAGTAAGGTGACGATGCCGACCACCAGATATTGTCCGAACATATCGCGGGATTGCATGGCGATCTTATAGCCGCGAATGGACAGGAAGACGTAGAGCACCACCAGCAACGCGCTGCCGATGAAGCCGAATTCTTCGCCGATGACCGCATAGATGGAGTCGCCTTGCGGCTCGGGCAGGTAGTTGAATTTCTGCACGCTTTGTCCCAATCCCCGGCCGAATATTCCCCCGCTACCGATAGCGATCAGTCCTTGCTGCAATTGATACGAGGAACCCTGGGAATCTTTGGAAGGATTGATGTAGGTCTTGATGCGGTTCATCAGATACGGGCGCACCAATGCCAACATCAGCATGCAAAAGAGCCCGATACCGACAATGGCGATGATCTTTTTCCATTCCACGCCGGACACGAACAGCATGCTGCAGGCCGCGGCCGTGATCAAAATAAAGCTCTTGGTATCCGGCTGCAATAACAACGCGATGCCGACCACGCCCAGCATGACCAGCAGTGGCAAAAATCTGTACTTGAATTCCTCTTTCTTCTTATTGGTCCAGGCCAACCATGCCGCAAAGTAGGTCACGAACCCAAGCTTCAATATCTCGGCCGGTTGAAATGAGACGTGAAAAATAGAAATCCAACGCCGCGCGCCACCGTGCGAAAACCCCAGATGAGGCACGAAGACCGCCATGGTCAAGGCCAACGTGGCAATAAAAATAAATAATGCATGATTGCGCCAAAAGTGGTACGGGATTTTTATAGCCAGCCATAGTGCCGCCATGCCGCCGACGAAACCCAGCACGATCTGCCCGAACAGCACGCCATAAAAGACCGTACTGCTTTGTGCCAAGACTCCCAATGAGGCTGAGATGAAGGAGATGATACCGATGACGGCAATGAGCATGACGATGCCAAAGAAGTAGGTATCAAATTGTTTCGGCTTAACCATTACCATAGCGTTTGTATCATATTTTATTTACTGATCAACGCGATGACTACTCCGATAATGGCGGCAATGATCGACACTACCCAATATCGCATGACCACTTTTTCCTTGGACCAACCCATGGCGCGGAAATGATGATGCAATGGCGCGATTTTGAAAATACGGCGATGACCACAATACTTGTAACAGCAGATTTGCAGTATCACCGACACAGTAGTGGCCGTCAGCGGCAATGCGATCAAAGGCAAGAGCAAGACGGTATTGGTCAGAAAGGCGATAACGGTCAGTACGACGGTCAGCCCCAGCATGCCGGTTTCTCCCATATAAAAACGCGCCGGCGGGATGTTGAACCATAGAAATGCTAAAATACCGCCGGAGATGACCCCGCACAAGGCCGCGATGTCGATCTGGTGCTGTCCGGCCGCGATGACCGCATAGGCCGCAAAAATAATCGCCAGTACTCCCCCGGCCAATCCATCGAGTCCATCGATGACTGATGTGGAGAAGACTCCCAGCATGACGATAATAAAAAATGGGATGAAAAACGCCCCAAGATAAAAGATATCCGGGCTAAAAGGTACTGCGATGCCGGTCACTCCCAATTTGAAATAAAACCATGCTCCCACCACCAGGCCGATACTGCAGATCATCAGTATCTTGACCCAGCGATTGCCCAAGACATCACTCGACACCTCTCCAATCGATCCGCGCACTTGGATCAAGTCGTCGGCCAAGCCGATCAACGAACCCAACAATAATGCCGCCAATGGCACCAGTGTTTGATTTTCACTGAAGAAATCTAATTTTTGCGACAGAGCGGAAGGAAAGGCTCGAGAAATAATCCACATCAATGAGATACAGATCAATACTGACAGCCAGATGATGACGCCGCCGACGCGAGGGGTGGCAACTTCCGCCGCTCCGTCATGAACACTGGAAAAGTGCTGATTGGTGATGTCAGCATCCTGAGCGCGATTGTTCTTTTTCCATAGCTTGCGATCGTACATGATGGTCGTCAGTGTTGGCGTGATCAAGATACCGATGATGAAGACCAAGGTGGTGGGTAAAAAAACTTTAATGGCGTCGAGTATCATATTATTATTGTTGTTGCTGATCGAGTAAGGCTGCTATCTTTTGCACGGTCTCGGCGTACTGCGGCAATCCTTGCGTATCGGCCACTCCGTATGATTCGAGTAATGCCAAGGTCGGGTGATAGGTGACATTGCGCCCAGCACTTTTGGCCTCGATCAATCCGCGTATTTGCAATGCCCGCAATGAATATGAGGCATTGACGCCGCGAATGAGTTCAATCTCAGCTTTGGTCGCGCCGGGCTTGTATACCACCACCGCCAATGTCTCAGCACTGGCCTTGCTGAGCTCTTTTTGCAATTCTTCCTTGCGCAATGCTTCCAATATAACAGCGTGCTCGGGGCGAGTGGCTAATGTCACCTTGTCACCTTGGCGCACCAGCATCATAGCGTGATCAGTTAACGTACCTTGCAATGCATGCAGCGCTTCATCAACCGCTTCAATTGAACTATCGGTAAGTTTAGCCAAAGCGACGAGGGTATATTCATCAGCGGTGGCAAAAAGAATGCTTTCGATTGTATGGGAAAGATTATTCATGATTTTTAGACAGCGAGATGTCTTCGAACAACGCGGACTGTTCCGCCGCGACAATGCCTCGACGCACTAGCTCTAGCATACCAAGAAATGAGACGATAGTGTAGACGCGCTGGCTGCGTTCGTCCATGTCGGGTGACATGACGCGAATGGCATTGAAGCTGGTCGACATGGCGCGCTCGATGCGTTGCTGCAGCGTATTCAAAACTTCGGCAATCGATATTGACTTGAATACGTGCGCTTCCGGCTTCTTTGGCACGGGCGGCGGCACGCGGCCGAGCATTTCCTGTATCAGTAGCGGCAATTGCTGCAACGTCAATTTCTCATCCGGTGCAAAAACATTGCCCGTCAATCGCCGCACGCCTTCAAACGATACTTTCTTGCCGTAGTATTTGATCAGGTCATTGGAGACATGACTGATGACTTGGTACAGCGCCACGCGCCGTTCCAAGTCGCTGATGGATTCATTCTCTTCCGGCGTCAGCTCGAGGTTGGGCAGTAATGAACGCGCCTTGATCAAGATCAGCGTGGCCGCCACGGCCAAGAAATTCGCCGTCTCGCCCGGCTGCATGCCGACGCTTTGCATGTACTGGATAAAGTCATCCGTCACGGACGCCAATGACACGTCGTTGACGAACAACTTGCGCTTCTCGATCAATTCCAGTAAGACCTCCACCGGCCCTTCAAACACTTCCTGCTTTACTTTGAATATAGTTTCAGTTTCCACACTATTGTTTTGGTTTTTTTAATACGATATGCAATTCGTCCACTTGTTTTTCGGAGATGGCAGAGGGAGCGGACATCATCGGGTCCTTGCCTTCGCCGGTCTTGGGAAATGCCATGACTTCACGGATATTGGTTTCGTTCAAAAGGATCATCATCAGGCGATCGAAGCCCCAGGCAATGCCACCATGCGGCGGGGTACCGACCTTGAAGGCTTGCAACATGTGACCGAAATCACTCTCAATGGTCTCGATAGAATGTCCCAACAATTCAAAGACTTTGGAAAGCGCTTCGTATGAATGGTTACGGATAGAACCCCCGCCGATTTCAAATCCGTTCAGACAGATGTCGTACTGCGTGGTCAAAATATCGCCAATGTCTTTTTTATTCATGAGATGGTCCATGTGCTCTTCGATCGGTCGTGAAAAAGGATTGTGAGTATAGGTCCATTCGCCAGTCGCATCAGGATTGTCGCTCTTGCTGGTGGATTCAAAAAAGGGAAAATCTACGACCCAACAAAATGCCAGTGAGTTTTCATCATTCTTGTCTTCGCGAATGTCAGGGCGGTCATTGCCGTATTGCGCCATGGCGTCGGCATACGAAATGCGAGGAAATGGGATTTGCTGAATTCTTTTTTCAGAAAAAAGGTTGGCGACAATATTGATCAGCAATGTTTCATTAAGCTGCATGACGGCTTCACGGTCGACAAAGGAAAGTTCCATATCGAGTTGGGTGAACTCGGGCTGACGATCCCCTCGCCCATCCTCATCACGCATGCATTTTGCGAATTGGAAATAACGCTCAACACCTGCGGTCATTAAAAGTTGCTTGTATTGCTGAGGAGATTGTGGCAGAGCGTAAAAACTGCCCGGGTAGAGCCGGGAAGGCACCACATAGTCACGCGCACCCTCCGGAGTTGACTTGGTCAGTATTGGCGTTTCCACTTCAATAAACTTTTCTTGATGCAAGAAATCCCGCACGTATTTTTGCACTTCGTCACGCTTGCGCATATTGCGTTGCATGCGTGCGCTGCGCAGATCGAGATAGCGATGTTTTAAACGCACGTCTTCGCCTATCTCTCTGGTATCAGTGTTGATCTCAAACGGCAACGGCTCAGCCTTGTTTAAGATAGTCAGGCCAGTTATTTCCATTTCGATGTCGCCGTTTTGTTTGTCGGCTTGGACATTGCGCTCGGGACGTTTATTGATGATGCCTTCAACGGCTATAACTGACTCAGGTCGGGCATCTTTGACCGCTTCGGCCATGTCAGCCGCGCGGTTGGGCAATATCACCCCTTGGATATAGCCGGTCATATCCCGGAAATCAAAAAAGACCAACTTGCCCTGGTCGCGACGCACGTCGATCCATCCTTTCAATAATACAGTTTCTCCCGCATGAGCCCCTGCTTCACCAATGTATGTTCGTTCCATAATCCCCTTATTCTACCCGAAAATAACGAATAATAAAAGCTTATTTGGGGTACACTACGAACATCTTATCTTCCAGGGTATTGAGGCGCCTACTGTGGACAATTTCACTGGTAGTGAACTGACTATCAAGACCATCGAAACGATATTCCACGCGATCCAAGCGTTTTTCTACATTACCAAGCTGGTTTTCGACTTTATCCAAGCGATTTTCAACATTATCCAGACGACTATCAACCTTATCTAACCGCATATCAACACTGTCAAATCTATTGGCCGTACTCATTGCTAATACATCGATACTGATGCCGATATCATCCACTCTGACCGTAAGAATATCCATTTTCTCCGATAAAGTATCGACTGTTTGGGTTAAATTTTTATTTGACACGCCAATTTCCTTGACCATTTCAGTCAATTGCTCATTATTTACCGCCAGTGTATCTATTCTTGTAGATAAGTAGTCATTATTCACTACTATTGCATCCATCTTTTGGGACAAATCTTCGTTAGTAACTACTATACCGTCTATTTTGCTCGCCAGGTATTCATTATTGACCGCTATAGTATCTATCTTCTTGGATAAACATTCGTTAGTAACCACTATAGCGTCTATCTTATCAGCTAGATGGTTGTTATCAACTGTTATGGCGTCTATCTTGTTAGCCAAGTATCCGTTATTAACTACTATGACGTCCATTTTGCTCGCCAAATCTTCATTCGTAACTTCTTTTTTCGACTCATTGTATGTAATCATGCCCCCAGTATAGCACCCTCCGTATCAAGAAAAACCCAAGAAAGTATAAGGAAATTATGTGGTACTATTCAACTATGCAGGTCCCCGAAAATGGATTTTACTATCATTACAAGCACGACGAATCAAAGGGGTTTAACGATCATGCCTATGAAGTCACGGCTATCGGACTACACACCGAATATAGCAACACCTTTGTCCTCTATCGCCCTCTGTACGAAGCCGCCATCGCTCCTGCTACCGTCTTTGTCCGCCCTATAGAACTATTCTTTGATGAAGTCGAATATGGAGGAAAAACGTTTCCTCACTTTACAAAAATTACTGATCCTGCGGTTATTGAGAAGCTGGAAGAAGTTAAGAATAAGATGTATTAAAAAAACTCCAATGTATACATTGGAGTTTTTGATATTTTTGAGTCAATTAGTCCCACACCTGCGCGGCCTCAGTGCGAGCTTCGGTATGATTCCGAGAAAACGATGAGTGCCGAGTCGGCGATTCAGGTTGATACTTTTTTTTGAGAGCAACCAAGAATTCCTCTTTTTCTTCGGAAGATAAGGCATCAAAGCGTTCCTGGAACGATTCGGTAAGTAGTTTTTTAACGTTTTTATTCATGCTGTTAAATTTTCTATAAAATACTATGAAACTAAGGCTGTGTCAAGCATTTTTTTAGAAATTACATGAATGGCAAAATCCTTCAAACCCTCATCCTGCTGAATACTGTCGGCGATACATTTAATGTAGTTTTTTAATTCCATGGGAATATTTACAATAAATTCACATCCTGTATTCAGCGCCAGTAAAACCTCAGTGGAATAACATTGCAATGTTGGCATATAAAGATCGTGGAAAGCAATAAGGCTATCCTTGCTAGCTTTTTCCTTCGTTGCTTCCTCATACGCCAAAATAATTACGTCATTAAATTTCCTCCGAAGTTCTTGAATGAACCTGCTTTGCGATACTCGCTCACATTCCAATAAGAATTCCTTGCTATACAATCTCTTGTAATCATTCATTTCTTGAAAGAACTCAATTTGAAACTTATCCCAAGAAAAAGTATAGGCAATTTTAAAGAAATCAAAACCTACAGTTTTTTTCAAGAAATCACAGTGTTCAATAATGGCATTTAGAATACCGAGATCAAAATCACAGACTGCAAAACAATCAAAAGATATCTTATCTTCCTTGGTACTTTGATACCATTCGTATTGATTGTGTTTTACAAACTTTCCATGCAAGGGTTTAATGTCCATTCTGTTTATTTCACAAAAATACCATTTACTCCCTACCCGCATTATGATGCCCGCATGATCGGGATGGAGCGTTAATTTAACCACATACCCTATTTTTTTTATCAGAGTACCTAAAATTATTGCCCGCCCTAAACAATTCAGACCTCGTATTTCTTTATCAGGAAACACGGCAATTAAGGGTGTAGCTCCGGCCCCTGCTAGCGAATCCAGGTTGAGGAGATGAAAATAATATAGAATTAGAAATTGATCCTTAAAAGACTCTTGTTCTCCGTGGGAAAAATCTTTCATGCAAAATTCTTTTGCAATATTTTCTAAATCCTTATTAAGCAATACCTGGAAAACCGAAACAAAATCTTCTTGGACCTCCACAGAAAGCTCCTGGAGGTTTTTTACCAAAGCGTGTGAACGCGGAGTGGTAAAAACCGTAGCGTTAAACGCTTTTAATAATTCTTCCATTTATTTATTATTTTAAGGTAAATGTTTTTGTTATAATAACATACTACATAGTTTTGTCAATTTTATTTTTACCCTACTAATATCTGGTTCTTAATCAATTCCCTATAATCTTCTGAGGATTTTTCCAATTCCTTATGCGTGCCTTGGGCGACGATCTTTCCTTTTGCCACCACGAATATAATGTCGGCATCCATGACGGTCGAGAGTCGGTGCGCGATAATGATAGTGGTTCTGCCTTGCGCGCTGCGATTGATGGCATCATGGATCAGCTTTTCATTGATAGAATCAAGCGCACTGGTCGCTTCATCAAAGATCAGAATTTTCGGATCTTTGATCAATGCTCGGGCAATGCCGATGCGTTGGCGTTCCCCGCCCGACACCTTGATGCCGCCCTCTCCAATGACCGTATCCAAGCCATGATCTTTCAATTTTTCAACGAACTCCGTTAATGACGCGTCCTCCACGGCTTTCTGCAGTTTTTCTTCCGGCACGTCGGCATTGGCAGGCAGGCCGAATAAAATATTATCCTTGATGCTGCGATCAAAGAGATCGATCTTCTGCTCGACGTTTCCTATTCTGGAACGCAACCAATGCAGATTTATTTCCTTAAGCGGCACATCATCAATGCGTATTTCTCCTTCGGTCGGATCGTAGAAACGACGCATCAAGTTCACAATAGTACTTTTACCCGAACCAGATACTCCCACAAAGCCGACTTTGGCGCCGCCCGGAATGACCAAGTTGACATGCGATACGGTATGATCTTCTTTTTTACCTGAGCTCTCGATTTCCTCTTCCTCTTCCTCTTCTTCTTTTGCGGATTTGCGATATGGATATGCGAAGCTGACGTCTTTGAATTCGATTTTCCCTTCTAATTTTTCCACAGTAACGCCATTTTCATTGGGATTAATATCGGGTTTTATATCAAAGAGATCAAACATCTTCTTGACCTCCACCATTTGAAAAAGCATTTGTCGCTGAGTATTCATGATCATTTGCAAATTACCAAAGATAGAGCTGGTCCAGGAAAATAGCGTCACAAACATACCCGCAGAATGTTTTCCTATCAATATCAAATAAACACCAAGTGCAAGCGTCAAATATTGTCCTGTCACAATTAATGTTTTATGCAGGTAAAATGGTTTAAGAAACCGCAACCAGCCTGAGGTAGAGAAATTTGCGGTCTCTGTCGCGCTAACATCAAAATCAGAAACCGTTTTTGCTTCTTGCCCTTCCGAAATGACCAGAGTGGAATTTCGATAAAGCTCGGAAGAAAGCTTCCCTTGCGATTGATTTTTCTTGCGAATTGATTCAATGACAGGAAAAAATTTTTTATTGCGCCGAAGGGAGATATCGATGTAGACAGCAGTAAACACTAATGCTACTACTGCAATTTTCCAATCAAAAATCGTCAAAACAATCAACGTTACCAGGACTTGCAACCCTGCAGGCAAGATATTATAGAGGATCGCATACATGAGGTTTTGCAAGGAACTTTGCCCTTTTGTGATCACGTTTTGTTTTACACCGGAATGTTCATTTATGTGTTGACCGATCGAGTAATCAAAATTTTTACCCAATGATTCAACAGACAAGGTTTTCTCAATATGATCATCAAGATGTTTAAGCTCAAAACTCTCTTTTCCCCACCATAAGAATACGGATTGGAGCAATGACACCACAAAAGATACGCTGAGAAAAGTAAAAGCTAATCGGGCATTATTATGAATAACCGCATCTACTGCTTTACCGAAGAGGTAGGGAGAAAGAGTGCCAATCAATTGAATCAGTATCAATAATGAGACAATGATTATGAGATAGAACTTAAATGGACGGAAAAAACTCGCTATCTTTTTAAAAAATAATTTATTATTCATATTATTACTGCGTCAGTCCCACTGCCTCATAGACATCAAAGATCTTTTTCATGGCGATGTCGTTGGCTTTGTACGCGCCGGAGATGAGGATGTCTTGCACCAGTTTCGGATTGGCGGCAAAGTGCGCGCGGCGCTGGCGCATCGGGGTGACGAAATCAATGATGTCTTTGATCAAGAGCTTCTTGGCATCGCCGTAGCCCAAGCCTTGCGTGTATTGCATTTTTAATTCTTGGGAACCGTTGAACAGCTTATGGATCTGATAGATGACCAGCTCATCGGGATTCTTTTCCTCATTGCGTTCGCGCGAGTCGGTCACGATACTCATGACCGCCTTGGTGATCTCTTCGTCCGTGCCAAACAGCGGGATGGTGTTATCATAGCTTTTCGACATTTTGCGGCCATCGACTCCCGGGACCACCCCTGTTGCTTCTTGGATCAACGGTTCGGGAATAGTAAACAAGTCGCCGTATTGATGATTGAATTTCATTGCGATGTCGCGCGCGTATTCAACGTGTTGCTTTTGGTCGCTTCCCACCGGCACCACATTTGCATCGTACAATAATATATCAGCAGCCATTAGTACGGGGTACATAAAAGTTCCGGCAGTAACCTCCTTCCCTTTTGCTTCCGCGTCCTTATAGGCATGGGCGCGCATTAAAAAAGGCACCGTGACGAGACAATCAAACACCCAGGCCAGATTGGCATGTGCTAGGACATCCGACTGCTTGAAAAAAATAACTTTCTCGGGATCAAGCCCTGCGCCCAAATAGTCCAGGACCGCATTGGTGGTATTGGAGAGCAGTTCTTCTTTAGTCAGAGTATTCTCGGTCAAAGCATGGAGATTGGGTAAGAAGACATATGCCTCATAGTCATCCTGCATGGCGATGAATTGCCGAATAGCGCCAAAATAATTGCCAATATGGATTCTGCCTGTGGGCTTCACACCAGAAACGAGACGAGGTTTTGGGGATTGCATGGGGATATCATACCAAAAAATAAGGACTTTTGGAAATAATAAGGGGACAATATCAATTTTTTCTCAAGAAATAATAATGATACAATAAGGAAATGAACAAATCTCCCATTGCCACTCATACCCTTCGCATACCTCCTCACGACTTGGAGGCGGAACAGGCGGTGTTGGGGGCGCTAATGCTTCGCCCATCCGCTATTCATGATATTGTCGATTTATTGGTGCCGGAAATGTTTTATGCCAAAAAGCATGCCATCCTCTACAAGACCATCAGCGAGCTTTCTAACAAAAACGAGCCTATTGACGTCTTGTCGGTAGCGGCCAAATTGAAAGAGAAGAAATGTCTCGACGAGATCGGCGGCAATGCCTATCTGAACGAATTGATGAGCAACGTTCCCTCTACGGTCAACATCCGTCATTATGCCGATATCGTGTACAAGAAGTTTGTCTTGCGCTCATTGATCGACGCTTCCGAAAATATCGCCACCATCGCCTACGACCAAAACGAGATGGAAGTGACCGAGATATTGGACACGGCCGAAAAGAGCATTTTCCGCATTTCTTCCGGCATGAATGTCAAAAACGCATTCGTGTCGATCAAGAATTCCTTGATGGAAACCATGGAACAAACCATCCGCTTGTCCGAATCCAAAGACGAGATTCGCGGCGTGCCGACTGGCTATACAGACCTCGACAACCTGACCGCCGGCTTGCAAAAATCCGACCTGATCATCTTGGCCGCTCGTCCCAGTATGGGAAAGACCACCTTTGCGCTCGACATGGCGCGCAATGTCGCATTGGCCGGTATTCCGGTCGGGATCTTCTCATTGGAAATGAGCGCCCAACAGCTGGTGCAGCGCATGCTGTCAGCAGAAAGCCGCGTCGATGCCTGGAGCATTCGTACCGGTCACGGATTATCTTCCCATCACTTCACCGCGTTGCAAGAAGCGGCCAGTCGCTTGCAAAAAGCGCCTATTTACATCGATGACCAAGCCGGCAATTCCATTGTCAAAATGCGATCCGTCGCTCGTCGTCTCAAGAGCGAGCATGGTTTGGGTTTGATCGTTATCGACTACTTGCAACTCATGACCACCAGTAAAAATTATGACAGCATGGTTAACCAAGTCACCGAGATCTCCCGCTCATTGAAGCAGCTGGCCCGCGAACTCGATGTGCCAGTCTTGGCATTATCCCAACTGTCTCGTGCGGTTGAATCCCGCGGCGGCCGTCCTCGCCTGTCCGACTTGCGTGATTCCGGTTCCATCGAGCAAGACGCCGACATGGTCATGTTCATTCACCGCGAAGACCGCTACAAGGAACAGCATGAGAAAGACAATATCACCGAGATATTGATCGAGAAGCACCGTAACGGTCCGGTCGGCATGATCCAGCTGCTCTTTGATGGCAAGACCACCTCCTTCCTGGCTATGGACAAGAGCCATGTGCCCATTGCCAAAGCTGTATCGCTTGATGACTTTTAAGGTATGAATAATGATTCCGTCGATAGACTGGCAAAACTTTTTTTGAAATTTCCCGGCATTGGTGAACGCCAAGCGCGCCGTTTCGCATATTTTATTCTGACTCAGCAAGAAGGCTATGTGGACTCCTTGTCCCGCGCGTTGGTGGCGGCCCGCAGCCAAGCCAATACCTGTCAACGCTGCTTGCGAATATTTGAAGGACAAGCCGGAGTATGTAGTATCTGTGGCGATGAGCATCGCGACCAAGGCAGCATCGTAGCGGTGGAAAAAAGCCAGGATATCGAAAGCTTCAATCGTACTGACTATAACGGATTGTTTTTTGTCTTGGGCGGTCTTATTCCCATTGTGCAAAAAGATATCGTGGCCGGCACCAATGCGCAAAAATTGATTGACCGAGTGCAGAATGAAAGTGCTAGCGGTCTATTGAAAGAAGTCATCCTGGCATTTCCCATCACTCCCAACGGCGAACATACTGACAGCGCCGTGCGCGAACTTTTGGCGACCAGGTCGCCGAATTCCGACTCAGCTCAAGTCACTATCACCTCTCTCGGTCGCGGACTTTCCACCGGCGCCGAACTCGAATACGCCGACCCGGCTTCATTGGAAGCATCTCTTAAAAAACGGGAATAAAAAAACTCTTTAGGTCGGACCTAAAGAGTTTTATTATTACGCGATTGCGGTGATGCGTACTTTGATGAATGGTTGGCGATGGCCGTTTTTCTTCATGTAACGGCTTTTCTGCTTGTACTTGATGACCATTACTTTCGGGCCGCGTCCTACGAGCGCCACTTCGCCTGTTACTACGACGCCAGCGATCATTGGCGTACCGATGATCGTTTCAGCACCGTTGTCGGTAAGCAATACTTCCTCAAAAGAAACGATATCGCCTTTCGCTTTTTCATCTTTGAACTTTTCGATAGTGATGACCTGGCCGACTGCCACGCGATACTGCTTGCCGCCAGTTTTAATGACTGCGAATCCGTCCAATGAGATTTTTTTTGCCTTTACGACGATAGGCTTTTTTACTACCGGGGTAGCGGATTTGGGTGTTTTAGAGGTTTTGGTTGCTGTTGCCATATAACTATATTGAGCACATAGTATACCTATTTGATCAAATAATGCAACCCTGTTTATGGATTGTGGTAAAAATGCTACAATATCACCATGATTTCCCGTTATAGCTACCACGGCTTGACCTGGCTCGACCTCGAGTCCCCTAGCCGCGAAGAAATCCTCCATGTCAGCGAAGAATTCGGCTTGTCCAAGCTGGTCGAGGAAGAGATGTTTTCGACCACCCTGCGCTCAAAAGTCGACCTCTACGACAGCTTTATTTATCTCATCCTGCACTTCCCTGTATTCAGCAAGAAAGGCCAGGTGCGCAATGACCAGGAAGTCGATTTCATTATCGGCAAGAATTTCATCGTGACCGTACGGTACGAGACCATTGACCCTATTCATCAATTCGCCAGCTTGTTTGAAAATGTCGAAAAGCTTGACCAGCAGAAGAAGATCTCAGACGCCGGCATCATGTTCATGGAAATGATGAAGCAACTCTATAAGACATCCGCCATAGAACTGGAATCCATCACCAGCAAGATACCCGCCATCGAGCACGACATCTTCCACGGCAAGGAAGAAGCCATGGTCAAGATCATTTCTCACACCAATCGCAAGCTCTTGGATTTCAAACAGGCCATTCGCTTTCACGAGCACATTTTGCGATCATACGAATCGGCCAGCAAGCGCTTCTTTGGCGACAGCTATGGCTACTATGCCGAACTAATCGTGTCGGAATTCAACAAGGTCAACAACATGCTCGAAGGCCATCACGACCTGCTCAAGGAATTGCAACGTACCAATGACTCCTTACTCTCCGCCAAGTCCAATGAGATATTGCGCACCTTCACTATTCTGACATTTGTCATGCTACCATTGACGCTCATCACCGGCATTTTTGGCATGAATACTATTCCCGGATTGATATTCATCAAAAGCATGGGTGATTTCTATATCGTCATCGCCGCCATGACGCTGACCGGCTTGTGCATGTTCGTTTTTTTTCGCTTAAGAAAATGGATATAGGATATGAAATTATATA
The DNA here is from genome assembly GCA_043758875.1 of Candidatus Nomurabacteria bacterium. Taxonomy (GTDB): domain Bacteria; phylum Patescibacteriota; class Minisyncoccia; order Phycocordibacterales; family UBA9973; genus UBA4124. The sequence continues at coordinate 32,947 of JAYVMR010000012.1, forward strand.
ACACCGCCTCACGCAGTATCGAAGAGTTCGTTCCCTTGCACCCAGGCAAGGTCAGCATGTATGCCTGCGGCCCGACCGTCTATGACTTCACGCACATCGGCCATATGCGCAAATACATCGGCGACGATATTCTACGTCGCACGCTGACGGTGTTGGGCTATAAGGTGAAGCATGTCATGAATATCACCGACGTCGGCCACCTGACCGGCGATGAGGACGAAAGCGGCGAAGATAAGCTGGAAAAAGGCGCGCACAAGGCCGGAAAGACGGTCTGGGAAATTGCCCAATTGTATACTGACAATTTCCACGACACTATGCGCGCGGTCAATGTCTTGCCACCGACCATCGAACCAAAAGCCACCGACCATATCAAGGAAATGATCACGTTAGTGGAAACGTTAATTAGTAATGGCAGCGCCTATGAGACCGATCATGCCATTTACTTCGACGTGACAAAGGATACGCACTACGGCGTATTGTCCGGACAGAAACTGGCTGATAAGGAAGTGGCAGTGCGCGACGATGTCGTCATCGACCCGGACAAAAGGCATCCGGCCGATTTCTCACTCTGGTTCAAGCGTGTGGGCAAATTTGCCGACCATGCCATGTATTGGCCATCTCCGTGGGGCGATGGCTTTCCCGGCTGGCATATTGAATGCTCTGCCATGGCCATGCATTATTTGGGAGAAACAATTGATATCCATACCGGCGGTGTCGATCATATACCCATCCATCACGAAAATGAGATCGCACAAAGCGAATGCGCCACGCATAAGCAATTCGTGCGTTACTGGGTGCATCATGACTTCCTGAACGTGCAGGGCGAAAAGATGTCCAAGAGCAAGGAAAATTTTTATACTATTACCGACATTACGACGCGCACTATTGATCCTTTAGCTGTTCGTCTACTGTGCATGCAAACCAGTTACCGCAAGCCGTTAACGTTCACGTGGGATTCGTTGGAGGTCGCATCTCAACAATTGAAAAAGCTGCAAAAATTTGCCGCGCATCACGACGTAGTGGGAAACATTAATGAAAAATATACCCGTGATTTTCTGACTGGCCTGAGCGATGACCTCAATACTGCCAAAGCTTTGGCCACGGTCTGGGAACTTATCGGCGATAGCGCAGTTTCAGAAGAAGACAAATGGGCGACAGTGCTGGAATTCGACAAAGTACTGGGCCTCAATCTGCACCAGATAGCAAAATTCACTATATCAAATGAAGCCGCTCTGCTAATCGAAGCGCGTGACAAAGCCCGTGCCGAAAAAAACTACGCCGCGTCCGATGAATTCCGAAAACAATTGGAAGGTCTGTGCTACGAAGTGTTGGATACACCCGACGGCACAAAATTACAATAATTCTTTCACTTTTTGCAATTCCTCTTTGGTGGAGTAGGTATCCTCTATACAGAAAATATCTTTCTTCACTTTGCCGTACTGTTCATTCATATCTTCTTGTAAATCATCGATGCGCGTATGCACCTGTTCGAATCCTTTGGCCACAGCAATCGCCAAGCCATCAATCTTGCTGTCTAGCTTATTATAGACACTATCGATTTTATGGTCCAAACGATCAATAGAAGTAGCAAGTGTGCTATCCAATTTGCTTACTTTGCTATCTATATTCTTTATCTTGGAGTCTAAGCTTCCCACCTTAGTGCCTAAGCTTCCTACTTTACTGTCTAAGCTTCCTACCTTATTGTCTATATTTCCTATTTTTTCATCTAGACTTGTCACCTTACTATCTACACTGCCTAATGCATTGTCCATTTTTCCTACTTTATCATGCAGGTCAATAACAAGTTTTCCCACTTCTGTAATGGTCATTTCCTTTCCCTGGCTTGATGATTGTTTATTCATTCTCCCAGTATACACCATCGGTGTTCCAGAATATCTGAAGGAAAAATAAGGCTTTCTTTATTCGTTTTTTGGTTTCAATAGTGGAAACAGCTGCGTTTCGCGCACAGGTTTATCCATTAGAAAACTAAATAATCGTTCAGAACAACCAAAGCCAAAGGCGGGTGGCATGCCGTGTTCCAGTGCTTCCACAAAGTCCATATCAGCCATTTGAGCCTCATCGTCTCCCGCATCTCGAAGAGCTTGTTGTTTTTCAAATCGTTCTCGTTGATCCACAGGGTCATTTAATTCACTGAATCCTTTACCCATTTCACTGCCTGCCAAGATAACCTGAAATCGTTCAACAGTCGCATTATTGTTTCGATTTCTTTTGGCCAATGGCTCTAGATATACCGGTACATTTATAAGAAATCCAGGGCCAGCGAGAGTCTTGCGGACTTTTTTCCAAAGCAAATCCACTCCACGTTCAATACTGATAGTAAAATGATCAAAGTCAATCTTATTTTTCTGCAAAGCTTTTTCAATATCTTCTATAACTTTCCAGTTTTCGTCACTTTCATTTTCTGTTACGTTTGAAATATCTATACTATAATTTGTTTTAATAATTTCGATATAGTCGTAAATTTCCCACTCTTTATTCAAATCAACTTCATAGCCACGAATATTGAAAACCGTAGTACCGAATGTTTTTTCTGCAATCAATCGGTATAAATCTTTAGTCATTTTCATTCCTTCAACATAATCAGAATATGCCATGTAGTATTCAAGTTGCGTATAGTCCTGCAAATGTTCGCTAGAAACACCTTCATTGCGAAAAATACGGCCGATTTCAAATGTTCGCGGAATGCCTGCCACAAGCAGTTTCTTTTGCCATAATTCACCTGCGGATATACGCAAATACACTTCCATATCCAATGCATTATGATGAGTAATAAACGGCCGAGCATCTGCGCCCCCTGTTGTATTCTCAAGTACCGGTGTTTCTACTTCCACAAAGTTTCGTTCGAGTAAAAATTGCCTCATCGTGTTCCAAAATATTGAACGCTTATACACAATGTCGCGAATTTCTTCATTCATCAATATATCGAGATATCTTTTTCGAAAACGTTCATCTTCATCTTTAAAACCAGACCAAGCATCCGGAAGCGGTAGGAGACTTTTGGTCAGCATCGTCCAGCCCCTGGCAAAAATGCTCGGTGCGCCGCGTTGGGTTGTGTAGGCAATGCCGGTCACTTCGATGAAATCACCGATGTCG
>JAYVMR010000013.1:0-11235 GCA_043758875.1 Candidatus Nomurabacteria bacterium
CAGCATGCGTTTCACTTGCTCCGGTTTATTTTCCATAAAAGGCAGAACGTTTCTGGCATGGACAAGGTCAAAAATTGTATCAGTCTCAAAATCCTCAAAGCTTGTTTTTTCAAACACAACGTCTGGTCGTAAATCAGGAGCGTCTTGAATATCGATAGCGGTAACTTTTATGCTGTTTTCACTTAAAAAATTTGCGAATTTTCCATCGCCGCAGCCAATATCAAGAGTCGAGGTAATCTCATGCAAGTCAATCCGTGCTCTATTTGAATATATGTTTATATTGAAAATTCATATAATAAAAGGTGTTACAGTATAAATACTGTAACACCTTCAAATAAATTAAGAAAGGAAAAATTCCGTGGCAACTTTTTCATACCCGACTGAAGTTTGACAAAATGACTTGTTTCTGTTATGGTTTATTTAAACAATTAACAACATAATGAAAAAGAAAAAACTTTTGGCGAAGATTATGACCGTACTGGTTGTGATCATCGGAACATTCTTATTAGCCGGATGTAAAAAGGATACCCCTACACCTTCCAAAGCGCCACTGCTTATCAAAACGTGGACCATTAATCAATATCGTTTTGCCAACACCAATGCTGAGCTGGCAAATCAGAGCTCGGTCAAAGCGGTCTATAAAGGCCCGCAGACGCCGGATAACATATTGGTCATCAGTGCTGGCGGACGCTATACATGGAACGGAGTGGCAGGTAACTGGACATTATCTTCTGATAACACCACCCTTACGCTCACGCCGGATGTCGGATATGCCATCACCTACAAAATTGTGTTTGGCAATGACGGCACCTTGGGAGTGACACACCCGGCCGCGTCTTCACCAAAAAATGGCTATAGTTATGTGCCGGTTGATCAAACCAATCCCGTCACCTTTCTGTATGAAGAAGAGATTTTTACCGGAAGTTAACCATGTTCTTTAGAAGATTTTAAAGGCCGCTCAAATATGAGTGGTCTTTTTTGTTATGTTATACTCTTCTCATGATATATCTGATAGGGAATTGGAAAATGGCGCCGGAGAAGAATGCGCAGGTGGCGGAGTTGGTCAAGAAGACGAATGAGATCGCGAAGCAGTGGAAGAAGGAGTTGATGACGGTAGTGTGCGTGCCGGCGGTATTTTTGTCCGCTGTCAGTAAACTGACAAAAATACCGCTCTTAGTCGGCGCGCAAGGAGTGGCAGGATCTGAAGCCGTGGCACAGACCGGTTGTGTCAGCGCGATGATGCTCAAGGAAAACGGTGCGCAGTATGTCATTGTCGGGCACTCGGAAATGCGCGCCCGCGGCGACAGCAATGCCGATGTCAAAGCCCAGGTCACGCGCTTGCTGGAAAAGAAACTGTTGCCCATTGCCTGTATCGGCGAAAAAAGCCGTGACGCGCAGGGCTGGTATCTCAGCGAGGTCAAGGACCAATTGGAAAGCATCTTTGGCGATCTGCTGCCGCTGCAAGCCAAGAAACTGATCATCGCCTATGAGCCAGTCTGGGCCATTGGCGCCAAAGCCGAGCGAGCGGCGACGCCGCGCGAATGCCAGGAAATGGTCATTTTCATCCGCAAATTTTTATCCGATCACTATGGCGAAAAAGTCGCCAAGAGCATACCTGTTATCTATGGCGGCTCAGCTGATGAATTCAATGCCTGCAGTTTCATTGACGAAGGCGCGGCACAAGGATTTTTGGTCGGGCGCGTCAGTCTCGATGCCAAGCGATTGGCTACATTGGCAAAAACCATTACTCACCCAGCCTCCGCTAAAGCTTCGGCGGGTAAATAATGAATACTCTGAAACAACTTCCCAAACTTGGTGGCGCTCGCGTATTGGTCCGTGTCGACTATAACGTGCCGATGATCAACAACCGTATCAAAGACACGCTCCGCATCACCAGCTCATTTGAAACCATCGATGCTATTTTGAAAAAAGGCGGCACGCCGATTCTGATCACTCATCTCGGCGACAGCAAAGCCAGCTTGCGACCGATTGCCACGTTGCTGTCCAAGACATACAAGATCGTCTTCGTGACGCATGATGTTACTGATACGCATATTCATACCATTATCGATGCCGTGCCAACCGGAACGGTTATTCTCTTGGAAAATATTCGCAGATATAATGGCGAAGAAAAAAATGATGTGACATTCGCCAAAACATTGGCCACGCTCGGCCAGTACTACGTTAATGACGCGTTTTCCGTCTCGCATCGCAAGCATGCGTCAATCGTGGCCATTCCCAAATACTTACCCGCATTTGCCGGCGCGCAATTACAAAAGGAGATAGCCACGTTGTCTGTCGTGCTGACCAACAAAAAACACCCCTTTGTCTTTATCTTGGGTGGCGCGAAATTTGAAACCAAGATCCCGTTGTTGAAGCGTTTCGCGGAAGTGGCCGACAGTGTCATTATCGCGGGAGCGATCATGAATAATTTTTATGAGGAAAGCGGATTTCCCGTAGGGAAATCCGTGACTGAAGGCGGCTTTTCAAAACCTATTGCGCTGTTGCTGAAAAACCCTAAAGTGCTTTTGCCGCCTGATTGTCTGGTTGTGCGAAAAATCAGCCGAGCCCTACGGGCCAAGGAAGAAACTGTCACCACCACGCCAGTCGAAGTCCAGACCGATGATGTCATTGTCGATATCGGTCCGCAAAGCGTGCGACTGATCACTGACAAGATCATGAAAGCCAAGCTAGTGGTCTGGAACGGCCCGACTGGCTGGTATGAAAAAGGTTTTGTCAAAGCCACGACTGCTTTGGCTAAAGCCTGCATTGCTTCTACAGCGCGCACGATCATCGGCGGCGGCGATACCGGCGCGGTGGTGAAGAAAATCCTGCACGACAACAATCCCAAGCATATTTTTATCTCTACCGGCGGCGGCGCCACACTCGACTATCTGGCTCACGGCACATTGCCGGGCATTACTGCGCTTAAATAAGTTTCTTTTTAATTATCTTTTTTCCTGTTTTTGTTTCAATTTGTTTTCGAGTATTTCCCGCTATTTCGCCTCCTTCTTTGGCATCGTTTTTTAATGAGGGAATATTTTTAGAATCTCTCGCTCGAGTAATTTCAGCAACAGTAGCTTCGCCGAGCATTGTTAGAATAAGTTCCATTTCCCCCATATTGTCTCGAGATTTATCAGGTAGAGTAAGTTTTTTATAATCTCGAATTTCCCTTGCGGTCATTTCAAATATACCGTTATAAATTTCATTGGTTAGAATAGCAAAATTAACACCCTCTTTTACTCCGCGATTTTTCCACTCATCAGTTAAGGTATTACGAATGCTGATGCTTTTTATTCGTTTATTTATCCAATTTTCGGAGTATCCTTTCTGTCTATATATTTTTGCACTACGCGTGATAGCGTGGTCGGGATTTTGAATTTCTTCTATACGTTCCCGCCCTACTTTTGCCAACCATCGTTTAAAGGGCTCAGCTTTAGAGGAAGGAATGGACTGGATGATACGGAATATTCCTTGTAAGCTAGCACAATTCATCTTTTGAAAACCGCCCTTGGTTTTGACCATAAGGATGGGTACGAGTTGTACCCATCCTTTATTAAGTTCCGAATCACGTTGTCTCATTCTCTTAATATACTGTTTTACATCTTTTGAATTAATAAGAGCTTGCACAACGTCTTCAATCACCACAAACCACTGTTCGTTGTGCCATACTCTTCGTATTTCTTTTTCTTCAAAAGTTATTATGTTTTTTATAGCATCTTTTTTCTTTTTCATAGAGTATAAATAATTATACTCAGCTATGATAAATTTTATTTTAAAAATTAATAAAGATTTGTTAAATAATTTCTGCGGCGATTTTTTCGGCGTATGTTTGCATTTCTCCTTCCGCGTATTTCATATGAGGACCATGGATATTTTCTCCCAGCAGGCGGGGGATGAGATGAATATGGAAATGAGGCACTTCTTCTCCGACCACGGAAAGCTGCACATAATCGCATGACAGTGCTTTTTTTAATACGATCATCAGTGCTTTAGCCTTGATAAAAATACTGGCAATAAGTTCATCAGGCGCATCAGCCATCCATATATAGCATGTTTTAGGTACGAGCAAGACATGACCTTTGGATGCTGGATTGATATCCATAAAGCTGATGAATTGTTCATCTTCATACACGATCGTCGCGGGGATTTCTTTGCGGATAATTTTGCCGAAAATGGTGTCGTTCATACTCTTTAGTATATGGTACAATCGCGGGTATGCAAGCTACCATTCCTACTCCGGAGGAATTAAAAATTCTGCTTTTAGAACGTCTCCATCTTTCCCAAGAAGCACAACAAGATTTTCTCGAACCGAACTACCAGCTCGGTGATCCTCTTTTATTTCGCGACATGGAAAAAGCCGTGACGCGCATCCATCAGGCTATTACCGATAAGGAGCATATCGGCATTTATGGCGACTATGACTGTGATGGCATTCCTGGCACGGTGGTGTTGGTGGATTTCTTCAAGGCACTGGGAATATTTGAGCGAGTGCATGTCTATATTCCTGATCGTCACGATGAAGGGTATGGCGTCAGCACGCTTGGCATTGATGAACTAGAGAAGCTGGGTGTCACACTGATCATTACCGTCGACATGGGCATTACGGCGTTGTCATACGCGGCTGACGCGCAGTCACGCGGCATCGATATGATCGTGACGGATCATCACACGGTATTGGAAACACTGCCGCAATGTTTTGCCGTCATTCATCCCGCTGTCGGCGACTATCCGGAAAAAAATCTTTGCGGCGCGGCAGTGGCATTCATGCTAGTGCGTGGATTTTTGGCACAGTACTCGGTGGAATACCGTATTTCTGAAGGCTGGGAAAAGTGGCTGTTGGATCTGGTGGGGTTTGCCACGCTGTCGGATATGGTGCCGCTGGTGGGAGAAAACAGAACGCTGGTGCAGTACGGCATGCTGGTCATGAAAAAAACTCGCCGCGTGGGATTGCAAGCGCTCTTTGCTGCCAACAATATCGACATGATGCGGCTGACGGAAAGCGACCTGACATTTACGGTGGCGCCGCGATTGAATGCGGCATCGCGCATGGCCACGCCGATGCTGGCGTTTGAACTGTTGGCGACCGATGACCGCACTCGAGCCACGGAGCTGGTCAGAGAGCTGACAAAAATAAATGATGAAAGAAAATTGTTGGTGGCACGCATTGTCAAAGACGCGCATGCGCGGCTGGTAGCCAGGGAATTGCCGGCTATCGTGGTGATCGGGGACTTGTCATGGCGTCCGGCGGTGCTGGGCTTGGTGGCGGGCAAATTGTCGGACACCTACGGCAAAAGCTTTTTCGTTTGGGGTGAAGGCGGTGATGGCACATTGAAGGGATCATGCCGCATGATCGTGACGCACCACGCGGCGACATTGATGCAAGGATTGCCGGAAGGAGTCTTGATGCACTTCGGCGGACACCAAGCTGCCGGAGGATTCGGCGTGGACAAGGAACAGGTGCATTTTTTAGAAAAAGCCCTCAATGACTGTCTCCTAGCTAGGTCAGACCTAGCTGAAAATAAGGGTGAAAAAGATGGTTCAGAGTTCGTCGAGAGCGGCAACGTTCCGTTGCCGCTCGCCTGCGCCTCCGTTCGCCACCTCATGGCCATTCGCTCACTCGCCCCATTCGGTGTCGGCAATCCCGAACCGGTATTTTTATTTGAAAACGTTACTATTGAAAGCACGAAGAAATTCGGTAAAGCCAAAGAGCATTTGGAATGCACAATTTCCGATACGACGGATTCGAATTCCTCACCCCAAGCAGGCTCAGGGCAGGCAACCGCTTTTACTTTTTTTGCCAATGACGACTACATCGAAAAAATAACTCCCGGCGCCACTCTTTCCCTCCTCGGCACACTCGAAGCCGGCTGGCGCGGCGGCGTCCGTATCCATATCAAGGAAATATTGTAATACTTCCTAACTTCTAACCTGAATCATCACACCCTCCAAACACCTCCTTTGCCTGGTTGACTTTTTTGAACAATAAGGCAATATGAAGAAAAACTTAAAAATTCAAGAAATGCAAGAGACTTTAACCAAAAAGAATACTTTGGCCGAAAAAACCGCCAAATTCTTTACCGACGACCACAACCTTAAATTAAATAGCTGTATCAGGGTACTGTCGGACCTTGGAGCAACAGTGTTTATTTCTCAAAGAGTTCCATCTGACCCATATGCTCGGGAAATAACAATGGCGAGGAAATCAATAGGGTATTTTCATACCCTCTCGCTATCACAGATCGGAATTATAATGCCGGGAACTGAAAATGGTACACAGAACATGTACCGCTTCATGCTGGACGAAATGCGCCTGGTGAGGGAAGAGGAAGGCAAGGAGGCCTGCATCATTAACCTCAACAACAGAGTGTTTTTTGAGGCTAACCATGCATACTTTGAACCGCTTTCTTTTCTATTTCATTCTTATGACGCGTACGAGAAATTGAATACTGCTCCCGATACAAATACATGGATCAAAAAATTAGCGGAGCAGTTGAAAACAAACGGCGGCATGGAGCTAATTGCTCAATGGGAAAAACTCGATGAAGAAAAGAACGATTGGGTGCGCAAACAGGAGTACAAGGAAGCTGCCGAGGTACGCGACCAACAGAACTTTGTATTGGCTAAGCTGCAAGAAACCTTGATGAAATTTGTCGAAAGCGAAAAAATTTAATGACCTAATAACCCCCGAAAGAGGGTTATTTTTATTTGTGACAGCACTATAATTTCTTTAGAACGGATTTGCTATACTAGGAGCATGAAAGACAAGACTCTCATTATATATACGGACGGGGCGTCGAGGGGGAACCCGGGCAAGGGCGGCTGGGCAGCGGTTATTTTGGCGGGCACGGAAGGCGCGATGGAAATCGCCGGCAATGTCGACCATGCCACCAACAACCAAATGGAATTGGCAGGCGTGGAAGCAGTGCTGTCCGACAGTGGGGCATTGTCATGGCAAGGGCCGGTCATTATCCATAGCGATTCGATGTATGTCATCAACGGCCTGACCAAATGGGCCAAAGGCTGGGAACGCAACGGCTGGATCACCAGTGCCAAGACGCCGGTGGAAAATAAAAAACAATGGCAGCACTTGCTGGAACTGATGAAAGCATACGGCAATCGTTTGTCGATCGAAAAAGTCAAAGGCCATGCCGGAGATTTGTATAATGAACGCTGTGATGAATTGGCGGTCGATGCGGCACTGGGCAAGAAGCCGAAACTGTTTTCAGGTAGTATTGCTGATTACCAGGTATTTTTGGCAGAAAATGGCTACGCCGAACATTCTATGAAAAAAGCATCGGTCAGTAAAAAAAAGAATGATGCGCCGGCTTACTCGTACGTTTCAATAGTGAGCGGCGTGGCGCATGCCGACAAAACCTGGGCAGTATGTGAGAAGCGCGTCAAAGGCGCCAAGGGCGCGAAATACAAAAAGGTTTTTTCAAAGGCCGAAGAGACTGCTTTGATACAAGACTATACATTGGCGAGCTTGCTATGATCGAATGCCTGACGTTGCTCTTGTTGTTCGGCGCGGTCCTGTATCGCTCGGTCGGCATCGGCCTCACGCAAATAGCAGTTATCAGTGCTCTGACGAGCGCTTTTTTCTTTATTATTTTTTTATCCAAAAAAGGTATAGTCACGGCACTACTCATCGGCACGCTGATCATGGCTGGTGCATCGTATATGGCAATCCGTACCGTGACTATCCCGCAAGATTTTTTCACTCAATCAGCAGTGACCGCCACAGTACGCGCGGTCGATCGGCGATTGGATAAGACGATACTCGTGGTCAAGGACAGTCATTATGCGGTATTGCTACAGGCTACTCTTCATTCGCAAAGCACGCTATTGCCCGGAGACACCGTGACAGTGAAAGGTATCATTGTTCACCCGCAAGATTTCATGACCCCTACCGGTCGGCTTTTTCCCTATCAAAATTATTTGCAATCAAAAGGCATTGTCGCACTGATAAATAATGCATCGGTTGCGATTATCTCCACAGGATCATTTTCATTGCCGCGCCTGGCCACCACGTTGCGTTTTGCCATAGCGGATATTTTTTCACGATACATCGCATTTCCGGTCGACGGCATCATGGCCGGCGTGGTAGTGGGATACCAAGGGAACATACCGTCATGGGTGCAAGATCTTTTCCGTACTACCGGCGTGCTGCATGTCCTTGTATTGTCCGGAGAAAATATCACCCTGTTGGCATTGTTTCTGGCGATTGTCTTGCGAGCGTTGCCGTTCAAGATCAGAAGCGCGCTGACGGCCTGCGCCATCGTCTTGCTGGTGTTGATCAGTGGCGCCGGCGTGTCCGCCATTCGTGCCGGTATCATGGGTATCGTGGCGCTCAGTGCCGGATTGGTACGTAGAGGGTATGTGCCGTTGCGCGCCTTGACGGTCTCGATATTGCTCTTCTTCTTTTATTCGCCGCAGACCATATTTGTCGACCCCGGATTTCATTTGTCGGTATTGGGCACCATATTCATGATCATCATCTTGCCCAAAATTGAAAGCTTGTTTCACTTTTTGCCCGAACAATACAATCTGCGACAGGTCATCATCTTGGCCGTATGCGTGCCGTTGTTCATGTTGCCCTACACCATGTATTTTTCCGGGTTATTGCCCGCAGCCTCGCCATTCGCCAATATCCTGATGATGGTCATGACGTCGATCCTGATGTTGGCCGGTGCCAGCATGATAGCCGTGTCATGGATACCACCCTTGGCGCAAACAGCCGGCTTACTCATCTCGTGGATGGGCGAGATGACGTTAAAAATATTGGAGCTGCTGAACCAGCTGCCGCAATGGAACACCCCACCACTGGCGTGGTGGGGTGTCGTGACCATCTATCTTTTATTCTTCGGCCTGGTGTTTCAAAAAGAAATCAGGCAGTTTTGGTATGACCAGCAGACGCGGCTGAGAAGTTCTGTTCCGCTGCCGCCCAGCTCATCTGAGCCAGAAAATCAATAACGTATTGTTTCTTGCCGGAAGGTTGGTAGTCCGCGACGAATGAGTGTTCCCACATATCAAGCGCGATGACCGGTACGCAACCGACCAGCTGTCCGAGATGTTGTTCGTCCACCCAGCCATTGACCAGTTCGCCACTTTTGGTATCGACATAGAGCATGGCCCAGCCGATGCCGCGTGTCATGGCGATGCCCTGGAAACGAGTGAGCCATGCATCAACTGATCCCCACTGTCTTTCAATCGCTCCAACTAGAGTTGGAGCGATTGTGGTGAGCGAAGTCGAACCATCTCGCACAGAAGCATTTTCCAGAAGAGCAAAATACACTTCATGGTTGCGCATGCCACCCCATTCAAAGGCGAACCGGCGCTGGAGCTCGTTGATCTCGTAGACATTTTTTTCCGCATCAACAGAAAGTTCCTTGATATGATCCATGATCAAATTGGCATGTTTGACGTAACCGGCATAGAGCTTCTTGTGTTCCTCGATGGTTTTTTCACTGATACCATTCAATAGCGGAATGGAAAATTGTTGTTCTGTATACATTTTATTATTTCTTCAGATGTTCTTTATGGGTAATATGCTATGTATTATACATGACCCGACCAGGCCGTGTACTTGCCATAGCGTTTGCGTTGATCGCCGCAGGAATTGTGGCCTGCATGTTGTTGCAGCCGCGCCACAATGACGGCCTGACGCATATCTTCATGCTCAACATAGGACAGGGCGACAGTTTTTTGATTGAGGCCGCCGACGGCAAGAAAGTATTAATCGACGGCGGCCGCGACACCACCGTACTATCCGAGCTGGCCAAAATCTTGCCGCCCGGTGACACGGTCATTGATGTCATGATCGCCACACATCCTGATGCCGACCATATCGGCGGCTTGCAGTATGTGTTGCAGCGCTATCATGTGGAATTGTTTTTAACCTCGCAAACCTTGACCGACACAAAAACCTTCACGGCCTTGTATCAGGAATTGGCAAAAGAACACACACCTTCTTATTACGCCAGGCACGGCATGGTTCTTACTTTAGACACTCATCCTGTCACCATATTCACTATTTTATTTCCCGACCGACCGACAGTGCATTGGCAGACCAATCAGGCATCAGTAGTCGGTCGCCTGCTTGCAGGCGACCGCAGTGCGCTCTTCACCGGTGACTCCACTATCCCGGTTGAACATTTCTTGATACAAACTGAGCCAGCCGCGCTCCATTCGGATATTCTAAAAGTAGGGCATCACGGATCAAAATATTCTTCCAGTGCCGAATACCTCAAAACCGTCAGTCCGACCCTGGGCTTGATATCAGCCGGTGTCGGCAATCGCTACGGTCACCCCAGCGTTGATGCGGTGCAGCGATTGAAAGACGCGGGCATTCCCTGGATCAGTACCCAGCAAAAGGGAACCGTCGAACTGACCACCGACGGCATATCTCCATGGAAATGGAGAAGCCTTTAGTATAATTGACAATCATATACTAAAATATATACTTTGGTATATGATCACCACTATGCTTATAAAAATAGATAAACCACTCAAAGAAAAAGCCCAAAAGACGGCCAAGCAGCTTGGCTTGCCGCTCTCCACCATTATCAATAATTACCTCAAAACATTTGTGCATGAAAAACAAGTTACTTTCACCGAAAGATATATTCCCAATGCAAAAACAGCACGAGCCATTAGAGCCGCAGAAAAAGACATTGTATTGGGAAGAAATATTTCACCAAGTTTTACTACCGCCAAAGACGCGATTGATTACCTGAAAGCCTACAACAAAAAACATGGTTAGTCTTCACAAGATTTTCCTAAAGCAACAATCAAAATTTTCTCCCCACATTCAATCTCAAATTCAAAGAAGAATTCAAATGTTTATTACTAATCCCTTTGATCCCGCACTGCACGACCATGCCCTCCATGGTCCTTTTGAAGGATGTCACAGTATAAATATTTCCGGGGATATCCGGGCCATCTATAAGCCAAAAGAGACTGGTGATGTTGTATTCATCCGTATCGGCACCCACAGCGAACTCTATAAATAAAAAATCACTCCGAATTTACAGAAAAGGGGAATTGGGATATAGTGAGGGAAACTAAAACATATATTTATGCTCAAATCTATTACCGCGCTGAGAGCTTTCCAGGGAGAAAGAACAGCGACTAACATTATTGGTTTTATATTAAGAAATCCTCATATACCATTACGAGGATCGAATAGAATAAGAAATAGAAGAAATAGAGATAGGTATTAAACAAAAAAAGGCG
>JAYVMR010000014.1:0-5211 GCA_043758875.1 Candidatus Nomurabacteria bacterium
ACTACCACCATCGCCATGCTGATCAAGAAAAAATTCGACAAGAATAAATTGCTGGTGGCGCACATCGACGCGGCCAAGATCATCATGACCAAGACCAACAATCAACGCATGGCATTCCTAACCATTCAAGACAAGAGCGGCGTGGCGGAAGCAGTCGTCTTTCCCGAAGCATTCAAAACGATCGGCCCGCTCATCAAAGAAGGCATTGTGGCCGCCATGAAATGTTCGGTGGCCGAACGCGGCGACAAGATCACTATCATGATAGAAGACATAAAACCCTTATAGGGTAAGCTGACAATTCCTTGACTTTTATAATGTTTTTGATATAATAAATAAAAATCAACAGAGATGAAAACAAGAAAACCGACCCTCGTTCAAATACTCCATTTCATTCTTGATGCTTTGCAAAAAAATATACTTCCTAAAGACAAAGATGCTTTAAATTTTTTAACCCTGATCAAACAATGGGAAGAAGAACCAGCTATGAGTCCTGAACGACGTAGAATTTTTAAAACCATTTCCGAAACTTATAAAAGGAGATGTAACAGCAAGGATCCCATCAAAAGAAAAAATGAAATGTGGTCAGTTATAAACACCATACTTCCAATATTGTTAGAGAAAAAAGAAATTGTTTTTGCTAATCAGATGATTGGTATTAAAAAAAGTAAGAAAAAATCTTTTTTCTCCTCACTTACCTTTAATTCCCCGCTTAAGAATTCCCATGAGGAACACCTTACGTGGATAAATCATTAAAGAACTATGAGAGCGGTTCGTGCAAACGAACCGCTCTTTTTCTTTTGGAGGTTTAACCCCGCTTATTTGGCGACCTAGTCGCCGAATTTATTATTTCTTTAAAAATGGGGTCAGACCCCACCCTATTTTTTCTTTAGATAAAGTTGAAGTATGGAGAAAGCCAAAAGGCCATTCCGGAACGGAATGGCCTTTTGGGGTTATAGATAAATCTGACAGATTAGGCTTGCGCCGGTGCTGTCGTAGCGATTCTGGTTTTCTCGATGGCATTCATGATACTCATCACTTCCTTAGCGTACGTTGGTACGACTGAAGGAGGGTTGTAGACATTAAGAATACCTATCGTTGTTTTTCCTTTATAAGCCGATGCAGTGCGAGGATCGGCGCCGCCTAAGTTGGCAGCGACGGTCTGGATGGCATTGTCATAGCTCTTGAAACCGAAACTACATGAACCGAATCCGAACGGGTTGTAGCTGACACATTGGTGCAAGCCTCCGGATGATTCGCGAACCGCGAGTGCCGGTATTAACCGCCAGTCGAGGTTGTACTTTTCCGCTTCAGTCACCATTTTCAAACCATATCCCGCAAGCGGCATGCCCTTACTTTTATAATAGGCATCAATTTTAGCAGCTTCGCTTAACTCTCTTTCCTTGAGTAATTCAGCATCTGTCTTCACCGAGGCAGGCTCGGCAACGACAGAAGTGCTGTTTTGATCGCTTGAAGATACCGTAGGAGTAACCGCAGTATTAATGGCTGCCGTGAAGGCACTCATCGATAATGTGGTCGCTACCAACGGAACAATGATAAATGATCGAGTGATTGTATGTTTTATTGAACTCATAGTTTCCGGTTGAGCTCCGAATGAACTTCATAAAAGAAAATTCACAGTAGAATAAACCCTGTGAACTTGTATACATAGTAGCATAAACGTCCTTTACTGTCAATACTTATACAACACAAAGACTATGTGTCAAACAAAAAATACCCTTATAAAATAAGGGAATTTTAGGCAACATTCATTGACGCTTTGGCAAATGTATTGCCTTATAAATCACTACTTAAAGGCTATTCTCCCCAGTACCGGTCGAAAGCCAAAGATTACTTGGAAATGGCGGAAACCATAGTAATAACCTGGTCTTTGAGTCTCTGTTCCATCTCCCGGAAAAGGCGGGTAGCTTCCTTTTTGTATTCTACTAAAGGCTCTCTTTGGCCATAAGCACGCAACCCCACCGATTGGCGCATGTGTTCCATGGTATCAATGTGCTCCACCCAAAGGGTGTCGGTCGTATAGAGCACCACTCGGCGCACTTGCTCCCAAAAAGCTTCCTCACCAACGAGCTTAATCTTTTCTTTGACCAAAGGCTCCAATACTTCCATACTATCCAAAGCATAGAAACTGCTCATAATGTGACCGCGATCCCCTTCTACCATGGCACGGCGGCGGCCATAAATGATCGTTCGCTGGAAAGAAAGGACGGTATCGTATTCCAAGGTGTGCTTGCGGGCATCAAAGTGAAATCCTTCGATTTTCTTTTGGGCTGATTCCAAAGCGCTGGAAACAAAGCCATTTTCGATCGGCTGGTCTTCCGGCATGCCGAAGCGGGTCATCATGGATTTCAAACGCTCCGATCCGAAGACGCGCATCAATTCGTCTTCCAATGAGACATAAAATTGGGTCGCCCCCGGATCACCTTGACGGCCACTGCGACCGCGCAATTGGTTATCGATACGACGAGCTTCATGGCGTTCGGTCCCGATCACAAAAAGGCCTCCCAAAGCTTTGACCGCTTCTTGTTCTTCCGGAGTAGAGGGCGTACCGCCCAAAATAATATCGACACCGCGGCCAGCCAAGTTGGTAGCAATAACCACATTACCCTTTCGTCCAGCTTGAGCGATAACCGAACCTTCATTTTCATGGTTCTTAGCATTCAAGACCTGATGCGGGATCCCAGCACGTTTTAAATAAGCTGCCAATAGTTCGTTCTTTTCAATAGACACTGTACCGATCAAGACTGGTTGCCCAGTAGCATTCAAAGCTTTGACCTTTTGGGCAATGGCTTCAAACTTGCCGTTTTCAGTTTGAAAGATAAGATCGTTATGATCGACACGCTGGGTCGGACGATGAGTCGGCACGGTCACCACCTTCAATCCGTACACTTTCATGAATTCTTCCTCGCTGGTCTTGGCCGTACCGGTCATCCCAGAAAGCTTTTCATAGAGTTTGAAATAATTTTGGTATGTGATACTGGCCACGGAACGGGTTTCTTGTTCTACTTTCACCCCTTCCTTGGCTTCAATGGCTTGGTGCAAGCCTTCTGACCATCGGCGACCTGGTTGCATGCGGCCAGTAAAAGTATCAACGATAATGACTTCGCCGTCTTTAACCACATAATCCTTATCTTTTTGGAATAAAGCGCGAGCGCGAACGGCCGTTTCGAGATAGTGAGCGTATTTGATACCTTTTTCTGTATACATATCGGTGATACCTAAAAGCTTTTCAGCTTTAGTAATACCATCATCGGTCAAGGTAATGGCTTTTAATTTCTCATCGACGATGAAGTCTTTTCCCGGTTCCATCTTATTAGCCACATCACGGACGGTTTTATAGAGGGATTCGGATTCGGCAATCGGGGAAGAAATAATGAGCGGGGTACGGGATTCATCGATCAAAATAGAGTCAACCTCATCGACTACGGCAAAGTAGTGATCGCGTTGCACGATTTCTTCCTTGGTATTAACCAGGTTGTCGCGCAAGTAGTCAAAGCCATACTGGCTATTGGTACCGTAGGTGATATCGGCCAAATAGGCTTCGCGGCGACTGACCGGACGCAGGAATTGCTTGATGACTTTGAAGGAGCCTTCTTCGTCACGCTCTTCGTCGAGTTCTTGATGAGTGGGGTCGTATACAAATGATTGGTTTTGGTCATTGAGGACGCCGATCGATAGGCCGAGGAAGTTATAAATCTGTCCCATCCACGTGGCGTCGCGTCGCGCCAAATAATCGTTGACGGTCACGACGTGCACGCCGCGACCGGCCAAGGCGTTCAGATATACTGGCAGTGTCGCCACCAACGTCTTGCCTTCACCGGTGCGCATCTCGGCAATGTTGCCTTCGTGCAAGACGATACCTCCGATCATTTGCACGTCATAATGACGCTTGTTAAGCGTGCGCTTGGCCGCTTCACGCACCAATGCGAAGGCTTCAGGCAAGATGTCGTCGAGCGTTTCGCCGATGGCCAGACGTCCTTTGAGGTTTTCTGTTTCCAAAGGAAATTGCTCGTCAATCAGACTCGTCAAACGAGCCTCAAAACCCTCGATTTTTGAAGCTTTAACTTGATATGTTTTTACTTGACCGCGGTCAAACAAAGACTGTAGTGAAAATGCCATAGAAAGTCATTCTAACACAAAACGGTTATTTTTTGAAGGGATGCTAAAAGCACAAAACCACCCGAAGGTGGTGTTGTGTAAGTGGAAAGAGAGTAAGAAAAAGAATTATTTCTTTTTCTTTTTTGCTGCAGCCTTTTTCTTAGGTGCCGCTTTCTTTGTAGCCTTTTTTGCTACTTTCTTAGCAACCTTTTTCTTGGCTACTTTCTTTTTTGCTGCCATAAATGTAATAGTTATGTTGTCTGTTAATCTTCGGTGATGATCGACCACTGTATGTGATTGAACGCGTTATCATCACTCGTACTTATATTATCCCGCGTCCAACACGCGCATGCAATAAATATGCGCACAAAACTGTGGATAACTCACATTTTTTCAAATGCAAATTAGTTGCGTTTAGAAATAAATCATCCTCATAGAACACCAGTGTAGTATCTTGTTCCGGGTTCTCGCTGCCTGGAATAGCTGCAACTGTTTCGGTCATCACAGCGATACTACACTGGTGTTCTGTTCGTCTTCTACACACTCTCGAAAATCATCACAGAATACTAAGGCAATACATAGGGTTATAGCGAAAAAGAATTTCTTCGAGACAGACTTGCGCAGGTTGACTGAACCGAGCACAGCAATTTTTCACCAGAAAAATATGCGTGTCTGTCGCAGAAGAGAATTCTTTGGAGCCATCACCTGATACTTCCTTGTGCTATTTCATAATATCCGTATACTGGCTTTGTTGTACCGAATGATCGCTATGCTTGCATAGAGGAAAGTCCGAACACACAACGATTTGATTCGTGCTGGTAGCGGGTAACGCCCGTCTATCGCAAGATACGAGGTGCGAACAGTGACGTCGGAGCAGAAATGCGATGACATCCCCTGTGGATGAATTTTTATAGCAATATAGAAAGTGAAACGGCTAAATCCTTACCGGTGTGCAAGGCCGTGTGCAAATTTTGTTCACCTTCGGTGGGCAAAATACGGCAAGTGCCGCTATAGGTATCTGGCAACAGATATCACAGATAAATGATCACTAAAACAGAATTCGGCTTACGAGTACAACAACATGAAAAAACACCC
>JAYVMR010000015.1:0-41534 GCA_043758875.1 Candidatus Nomurabacteria bacterium
GTGAGTCAAAACTGCCAGCTATCACTGATCCTCTATTGCAGCAACACGTCGCCACACCGTTTTGGAATGATAGTGCTAACGATAGTCTGACATTTCTTAGCTTCACCAATGATCCGGCGCAACTTGCCCACTTAACATCTATTCATGACAATAACACTGACACTCCTGATACATCTGGCATAAAAGGACCTTATGGATTGCTTAGTTTCAGTGATCCAACTGCTGTGCGTATCACCGGATCCGTGGTCAAAACAAATGTCTCTACGTATGGTATTTTTGGCCTTCCCACTCCGCCAGACCCTCTTCATCTGGCCGGTGGAGCTCCTGGTGGAACATCGGTAACCAGAGGGCCTGATTATCCTCAACTCATCCCTGTGGTAGAAAAAATCCTGCGCATCAATTTGTGGTAGAAAACAAGCTCAACGTGATACACTATACACGTGCCCGCACGTCTTTTTCGTCGCATACAATCATTTTTTTCTCGTTTGAATAAAACAGCTTTATTAGTGGCAGCTGTTTTATTCGCTGCGATAGCTATTCACTCTACTCCTGTATTTGCACTTAATGAAAGCGATCTTAAGGCAAACTATGTGGCGTGGAGCAGTCTTTTTACTTCAACAAGTGGTATTACCGATATTGGGGTTCAAAAATCGACCACAACTAATGATGCGACAGGATTAATCCTGTCACTAAACTTAAATCTTCAGCCTTTTAACGGCGAATCATTGGATAACGCATGGAATAGAATTGCTTCATATCAAAACGATATTTTTGTATCAGAATTATGCTTAGACAGCAGCCCAACTACGTGTTGGCTAAGCGGATTACCTTTGACAGAAGGCACTGCCGACGGAACTAATAATCTTATCTTTAAAAAAGATTCAAACGGGAACGCTGCTGGTGCAGAAACTCTAGCGGTTACGGCGTTTAGTAATACTTCAGGGTATACAGATACTATAACAACAGGAGGGGTAACATCTTTTGGGACAACAGCTACACCTACTACTTACACTAATACCAATGGGGGTGATCTCCATACCTATAATCCAACCACAAATATAACCAGTACGATAGGCAATCTTGTATTACCAAAAGGACAATCCTTAACAGCAACACTTTGGTATTGTGCCGGTGGTGATGGCGCAAAAGCGGTGGATGCATATGCTGCAAACAAAGTATCTACTACTAATCCCAGAAAATTTGGCAGCCTATGTAAAGGGGCAAGTTATTTTCAAATTGGTGGACCACAATCAATAACTATAGCGGCTGATGCTGCCGGACTACAACAACAAGTACAGGCTGGGCAAACTGCCGTTGCAAAACAATCAATCACTACATCAACGGATAGTAATCTCCCTATTTGTGGAATTGGCATACTATGGTCAAGCGGTACCATCAATGGCTGTGCGGCCAGAATTGCATATGGCATTTATTACTTAACGGAGTTGGTCGCGGCATTGTTTGGCAAGCTCTTTGACTTCTTTATTGGGTATTCGGTCAGTGATACGTCGTATCGGTATGGGTTTGCGGTCACGGGATGGAGACTGGTACGCGACATTTCAAACATCTTTTTCATCATTATCATGGTCTGGACCGGGTTCTCGGCAGTATTTGATACTAACAACACCTCCATGAAAAAAGTGGTACCGGCCCTTATCGTCAACGCACTGCTGATCAACTTCAGTCTCTTTGCCACTCGTGTGGTCATTGATATCTCCAATATCACTGCCCGTATGTTCTATAGTCAGATGCTGGTGTGCGAGGAGGTGAATAAAGACAGCAGTGGTCACTGCATTCCCGGAAAAACAAAAATCGGCACCGGGGGGTATTGGCCGCTGTCAGAAGCCATTGTCGGCGCATTCAATCCGCAAAAAATATTTCAAGCTAGTATCTTGCAACAATCCACTGTTGTCTCAGGAGATACTGCCACTGATTTTAATGCCAAAAATGCCACTCAAAATAAAACCTCATTCAGTGCCACTGATTCAGCCAACTATTTTGCTGCTATTTGTTTGATCGGCGCATTTATCATGATCGTTGTCGCCATCATGTTTTTCAAAGTGGCGTTTTTGTTTGTCGGTCGGGTGGTTGGATTGTATATTTGCATGATATTTTCTCCGTTCGCGTTTCTCAGTCGCGATATACCGATGCTGGGTGGCATCGAGCGATTGCGTTGGGGTGACTGGGTCAAAGAACTAACGAACTATGCCTTACTGGCACCGATTTTCATATTCTTTTTATATATCATATACATATTGCTTTCCAGTAATTTTGCCCAAGAAATAGGTAAGACCATCTTGTCTCCCGGCCCTACCAATGTGTTTGAATTAATAATATCGACAGCTGTTCCCATGGCGATCATTTATTTCTTACTGCAAGCCGCTCAAAAAACCGCCGAGAAATATGCGGGAGAGATCGGAAAATCAATTCAAGGATTTGGCGCACAGGCCACCGGCTTGGCATTGGGTGCCGCTACAGGCGGGGCGGCATTGATGGGTGGACGTGTAATAGGAGGTTTAGCTAAGAAAGCTGATGAGTCAAGTATCGGAGTGGGCATCAGAAACCTAGCTTCAAAAAAAGGTCTTGCTGGATGGACTGGTAAAAAATTACAACAAAGTATCAATACAACACGGTCAAGCTCATTTGATTTGAGACAAACCAGCACAGGTAAAGCATTTTTTAATAAGCTTGGTATTAATACTGACCAAAAAGCATTGAATGTATTGGCAGGAGTAGGACTAGGTCTTGGAGTAGATCAACGAAAAGGCGGTCTCGAAGCTGATATAAAAAGAAGGCAAGAAGACAGGGAAAAAGAAGATAAACTGTTAGAGGAAAAAATGACCGATGATCAAATAAAAGCTTATAATGAAACAAAGGTTAAAAAACGCGAAAAAGAAGTAACTACTATTGCGAATAAAGAACTGGCAACCAGACACAATCTTACTGCAAAACAAGTTCGTGATTGGGAAAAGAATAATAAAACAGCATATGACGCAGAAAGAGTTATTATATTAAATGATCCTCGTATCAAACAATTAGTTGACGCAGTTCCACCGACAACTGAGATCAAGTCTGCGTCTGAGCTTACAAACGCGCGAAGAAAGGAATTTACAGAAAATCTTAAAAAAGAAGGCATAACAACAAAAGGATTGAACTGGCTTGCTTCGAAGGGTGTGGCAGGGGAAATTGCTGCAGCAGTATTGGGTACAGCTACAAATCTTGCCAGTCTGTCAGCAGGTTCTCAGGTACGAGGAGAAGGAGACAGAAAAGCGGCAAAGAAAATAGAGGAGCGTAACAAAATTGCACAAGATTTAGAAAAAATTAATAAAACTTTAACAAAAGGATTTCAAGATATGATTGGGCTTGAGATGTTTCAAACAGGTGTTGGCTTTAACGCGCTCCATCCGGACGAGCAGAGAGATATCGTTAAGTATGGATCAATTCAATCTACAACCAATAATGGCAGGAACGCAAGGAAAACAATGTACGATATTTTAAACGATCAAGAAAAAGTTTTGGTAGATGCTGAACATAAAAGAATAAACACAAAACTTACTGATCCTGATCAAGAAAAAACAAGAAAAGAAGAGCTTCGTCAATATGAAGAGCTCGTGAAAGTCCGTGAACAAAGTAAATACAATATCAAAGATATAAATAGAGATCTTACTCAAGCAAAAAATGACTGGTCTGCTGATCCTAGCAATATTGCGAAGAAAAAGCTCTTTATGGACCAACTTAGAGAAAAAGAAAAAGCAGAAACCCATCTCAAAACATGGCAAAATATTAATAAGCATATCGAGGAACAGCGTAAAAAATTAACAGATGAAGGAAAATAAATACTATGGATCAAGAAAGTATTAATGAAATAGAAGGAAATGCTGATAATCTTCCGCAAGAAGTAAAGGATTTTATTTTTGGTGATGGGTATGAAAAAGTTTCTAAAGAACTATCTTCTTTAGTTATAAACGAGAATGAAAAGATTGATCTTCCTAATGAAATTATTTTGTTTGTTATTGGAATTAAAACCTCCGATGATTTAATATCGTATGTTAGTGCGCTTACTACTACGCAAGAAAATAAGGAGGTAATTAAAAAAATCATTGATGAAAAAGTTATCAATGAGCTTCTTCTCACTATTGAAGTCAGTGAAGAAATTGATAATGAGAAAAGGGGTGATATCTTAGTAATTCCAAAACCACCTGCACCTATTGCTTTAACCGCTCTCACTGATCGTCTGAAACAATCCTCAATTGTTGGACCTGTAAAGCATGGCTATGATGCGGAAACGTCGAAGACTTCTGTTAGTCCGATAATAGAAAAACCTATACCGTCTATCGATCCTTACCACGAAGCAATACAGTAACAAGTAATGCTGCTATACTAAGGAGAATGGTGAAGCAAAAAAAAGACAACCCGAACATCTCTTTCTATCTTCGAAAATCGCGAAGTGCGAAAACAGTGGGATGAGGAAAAAGAAGAGTGGTTTTTCTCCGTTATTGATGTTGTCGCTATTCTTTCCCAATCGGCCCGACCTCGAAAATACTGGAATGACCTTAAATTAAAGCTTACAAAAGAAGGGAGTCAAGTGTCCGAAAAAATCGGACACTTGAAAATGGTTTCTATCGACGGCAAAATACGAGAAACGGATGTATTATCCACCGAAGAAATTTTTCGACTTATTGAGTCTTACTGATATAATTTATAAAGACATTCATCAAAACGATTACCTCGTAAAAAATAACCTATGCAATTCAAAGTGCCACAATTTATCGACATTGAAGACAAGGTCTTCGGACCGCTGACATTCAAGCAGTTCGCGTACTTGGCCGGGGGAGCGGGCTTTGGCTATTTGGCATTTCATTTCTTGCCGGTTATCCTTTCGATTTTTATCGGGCCGACCATTGTGGGGTTTGCTTTGGCGTTGGCATTCATGAAATACAATGATAAGCCCTTCATTCATGTCGTCGAATCATTCATAAAATATTATTCACGGTCACGTTTATATTTGTGGCACAAAGTCCCCGCCACTAGTCCTTCGGGGATGGCAATGAACCCGCCTTCGCGTGTGGCTATGGTGAGCGACGCGCGGCAAGGGCGTGCTACAATGTCTCAGAGTAACCTCAAGACACTTTCCTGGAGTGTGGACGTCATCGGTTCTAAAAAATAACATGGCTACCATCGGCACCCCCGCACAACAATTCGTTCCTGTTCAAGAAGTCCGCGACGGTATCGTGGTCTTGAAAGACGGCACGTTGTGCACGGTCGTATTGGTGTCTTCCATCAACCTCAGCTTGAAATCATACGACGAGCAAAAGGCGACCTTGGCGCAATTTCAAAACTTCTTAAATACTATCGATTTTCCCATCCAGATCGTCGTGCAGTCGCGCCGTTATGACATTCGGCCGTACATTTTGACCTTGGAAAACCGCCTCAAGGAGCAAACTGAGCAATTATTGCAAGTGCAGACCCGCGAATACATCCAATTCATCCAGACTTTCACCGAACAGGTCAACATCATGCGCAAATCATTCTTTGTCGTCATTCCATATATTCCGCCAGTCTTGGCACAAAGCGGCGGCTTAGGGAAATTATTTTCTTTCTTAAAAAAAACTCCCGTCAATACCGATATGGTCAGCAGCTTTGAAGAAGAGCGCACACAACTCGAGCAACGAGTCAGTGTGGTAGAGCAGGGATTGAACGGAGTGGGGCTGCGTCTGGTCCAACTTGGCACACAAGAAGTCATCGAGGTACTGTACAAAACCTTCAATCCCGGCGAGACCACCGGCCAAAACACCAACGCATAGGGCCGTTGTGGTGTATACTATACAGTATGAGCGACAAAGAAAGCCTCTTGCCGATTTCATCTTCGCAGGTGCACGAATGGGAAACGATGGATCTGTCCGATCGCATCGCTCCCTCCGCCATTGAAATCACTTCCAAGTCCATGCGCATCGGCGACAAGATCGTGCGGACCTTTTTTGTCATTTCCTATCCGCGCTACCTGACTGACAATTGGCTGACGCCGATCATCAACCTCGACAAGATTTTTGATATTGCCATTTACATCAATCCGATCGAGACAGCCGAACTCTTGAAACACTTCCAGAAGAAAATCGCCGAAGTCGAAAGTCAGATCATTGTGCGCCAGCAAAAAGGCTTGGTGCGCGACCCGGTGCTCGATACCGCCCGCGAAGACTTGGAGGAATTGCGAGACAATCTGACCCAGGCTCAAGAAAAAATGTTCGATGTCGGCATGTATATCACCATCTATGCCGATAATGACACTGATCTCTTTCGCGCCGAGAGCGAGATCAAATCATTGCTTGAATCAAAGCTTATTTATATCAAGCCCAGCCTTTTCCAAGAAGAAGACGGCTTCAAGACCGTCGCGCCGTTGGGTACTGATAAATTGCAAGTCACGCAGAAACTCAATTCCGAGCCGATTTCCAGCATGTTTCCCTTCGTGTCATTCGACCTGACCAGTGAGACCGGCATCTTGTATGGCGTCAACCGTCACAATTCCAGCTTGGTCATCTTCGACCGTTTCAGTTTGGAAAACTACAACTCCATCATCTTCGCCAAGTCCGGTGCCGGCAAGAGTTACGCCACCAAGCTGGAGATCATCCGCACCTTGATGTTCGACACTGACGTCATCGTCATCGACCCGGAACGAGAATATGAATATCTGGCTGAAGCCATCGGTGGGCGCTATTTCAACATCTCACTGTCTTCCGAACACCATATCAATCCGTTTGACTTGCCCATTCCGCGCGCAGACGAGTCATCGGCCGATGTTTTGCGCAGCAACATCATCAACTTAGTGGGATTGTTCCGCATCATGCTAGGCGGTCTCAGCCCGGAAGAGGATTCCATCATCGATCGCGCCATCACTGAGACATATTCATTGAAAGACATCACTGCCGATTCTGATTTCAGCACTATCGAACCGCCGCTATTGTCGGACTTTGAAATGATACTGACCGGCATGGAAGGCACTGATTCGATCTTGCAGCGTCTGACCAAGTATACCCACGGGTCTTGGTCCAGCTTCATCAACCAGCCGACCAATGTCGACATCAATAAGAAATTCGTGGTCTTCTCCGTCCGTGACATGGAAGACGACCTCAAGCCCGCCGCCATGTATATCGTGACACACTTCATCTGGAATGCTGTGCGCAAGGAATTGAAAAAGCGTCTTTTGGTGGTCGATGAGGCCTGGTGGATGATGAAATCCGACGACACGGCATCATTCTTGTACTCCATTGCCAAGCGCGGCCGCAAATATTATCTCGGCCTCTGCACTATCACGCAAGACGTCGGCGATTTCATGAAGAGTCCGTATGGTGTACCGATCATCACCAACTCCTCCATCCAGCTGTTATTGAAACAATCGCCGTCAACCATGGACGTGCTGCAAAAGACATTCAACCTGACCGACGAGGAGAAATACTTGTTGCTCGAATCCGGAGTCGGAGAAGGCATCTTCTTCGCCGGCCTGAAACACGTCGCCATCAAGATCATCGCTTCTTACACCGAAGACCAGATCATCACCTCCGATCCTTCACAAGTCATTTCCATACAAAGAGCCAAAGCTGAGTTCAGTCAACAGCGAGCATAGTGCTATACTGTATATAATGAAACGATTACTCTTGATCATGAGCGCGACACTCTTGGCATTGTCCTGGATAGTGGTGGCGCGCGCGCAAACCGCCACCATTGATTTATCATTATCAATGGTGCCGCTCAATCCTTTGCCATTGCAAAATGTCACTATTACCGCCCAAAGCTACAGCACGGATATTAACCAAGCAAACATGACATGGACGTATAACGACAAAACAATTGCTTCGGGTGTTGGTCAGACCGCTATCACCATAGTGGCACCGGCCAGTGGGGTAGCGGGTACGATCACTGTTACCGCTTCGGGAGCTGGTTTTGATACTACCTCCGCTACACTACTATTACGACCGGCCAGTGTCGACTTGTTATGGGAAGGAGTGGATAGCTACACGCCGCCGTTTTATAAAGGTCTGGCATTACCTTCACTTGGTGGTATCATTCGCGTCACCGCCATTCCTTCGATCAGTGCGCCGAAACAAATGAGTTTTGCCTGGTCACACAACGGCGACGCCCAACCTTCCCGGTCTGGTTACAACAAGTCCAGCTTTGTCTTTCAAAACAGCGACCTTGTTCCGACCGACCAAGTCGAAGTCTCCGGACAAAGTGGGTCTTTCAGTGGCACAAGTAGTGTCGCCATTGCTCCAGGGGATCCTACGGTAGTGGGGTATGCAAATACAGATGGGTATATTGATTATGCCAATGGTTCTACTGACAATCTCTCTACCTCCAATACTGGTATCATTGCTCATTTTGAACCATATTTTTTCTCCGCACTGGTCAGTATTTCTCATGATCTTACCTTTTCATATACAGACCCTAATGGAAATTCTATTCCGGCCGGAGATATCCCTACCGAATTACGCCTTTCTCGTCCCGACGGGGGAGGACGCTCACAGGTCAGTGTCCTTATCCAAACAGTAGCCTATAGTATTCAAAATATCACTCGACAATTTTCCATCAATTTCAACTAAAATCGTGATAAACTAATGATATGAAAAAGATACTGGGGTTGGGCATTGTTTTTATCTTGTTTTTTACACTGACACATACTGCCCTGGCTGCCATCAGAACATACACACTTACCAATAAAAACATATCCGGCACTATTACTGTCAATTCAGCGACTTCGGCCACTTTTCATATTGTTTTTCCGGTTATTAAAACTCTTTCTTATTATCCTATTATTTGTATTAGTACTGCTCTCTTGACATCATGTGACAGCACAACAGCTCCGGTGGCCATACTAAAAAATATTGGGCCTAGTGGTAAACCTGAAACATGGGATTATACCACCACCAAACTTGACCCCTCTAAATATTACTATTTGACTATTAGAGGGCCGGCAGGGTATCAAAAAGTGATTAATGATGGGTTTTTTACCGGTAACGACCAATTGACTGCCGTACCAGTGGCCACTACTTGTAAAGCCTCGAACAATAGCGATATTATCGCGCAAACCTCCATAGACCTTGCAAAATTTGCCGATCCTCAAGAACTTTCCGCCTCATTGGTCTACTCTTTGAATAAAGACTTGAGCGATCCGAAATTTCAAGGACCTTTAACGGGGGTGAAGGGGGCTGATGTAAGCAGTGACGATACCTGTTCTGGCGCTGAAACGGGGCCAGGCACATTTTTTTGGCGATTGAAGGTTGATCCTGATACGAGGTATTACTATCAAGTTACTGTCAATGTGAAAGGGGGTAGTAATGTAAAAAGTACCGTCAATTATTTCGACAGCACGCAAGGGGTCACTATTGCCTCTGATAGTGCCGCTTCTGCCGCTGATGACTTGAAACACGGGTACACACTGCTTTCTCCTTTTCCAGGGTTAAGTTTCCTTCCTGATCCGCAATTGTGCGCTCAACAACGCGCGGCTGCGGCTTTGGCAGGAAAAGCCGGTCCTAAATATTGCGACCTCAACGATGTCTTGAATTACGCCTTGCAATTAATGATCGGTCTTTCAGCGGTAGTGTTAGTCTTCCGATTGATGTATGAGGGCTACCTCTATATGGTAACCGATGTACCGTTCTTGAAAGCCAGCGCCAAAAGCGGTTTCTTCACCGCATTACTGGGATTACTACTGGCCCTGTCGTCGTATGTCATATTGAATACCATTAACCCGAAGTTGGTGAATGAAAATGTTAGTGTAAACCAACTAAATATTGGAATAAATGCAGAAGATGACGGGGCAGGAATGGGTGTTCTTATTGTTTCTACAGGATCAGGAGCGGGTACTAATAAAAACAGTGCTCCTGTTACCTTGGCACTAAAAGGCGGAGGAACAGTTTCAGTTGCTAATTGTGACGCTTCACAAATAACCAAGATTCCTGGTACTGTATTTGGACAAAGTGATGTAAGGGTACAAAAAAATCTTGTAGCCAGTGTTCAACGAATTAATGCCGCCTGGGAAAAAATGAGTCCTCGGTATGATGTAAAGGTAGTAGAAGGCTATAATTGTAGACCTATTGCTGGAAGAAAAACGGCTTCATATCATGGATACGGTTTAGCAATTGATATAAATCCGGACACCAACGGGCGTGGCACTGGCGGCGATATGCCTACATCATTTGTAAACCTCTGGAAAGCTGAAGGGTGGGGATGGGGTGGAACGTGGCACTATACTGATCCTATGCATTTTAGTAAAGGAATTAATGAGCACGGTAATTTACAGGGAGAATAATAATTGTTTTATAGTACAATACTCTTATGCGGCGCATTCTTATCATTTTATTTGTTGTGGTCCTCGGTATCGGCGGAGTGTATTTTTTCTATATTCGTCCGAAGCAAAATAGTGGCTCACCGATGCCCAATATCCTCAAACCATTCTTTCCTAGCAGTGTCAGTAATCCTGATGGTGCATTTGGTACTGATACTACTACAGGAGCAGTGCCTGGTACCGCTCCTGTAGCCAATCCGTTGAAACAACTCACCGGCCATCCTGTCGCCGGTTACACCATCTTTTCTCTGACCAGTACAGTGTCTATTCCTTCTACTCCGTCTTCATCTCCTGCCGCAACAAGTTCGACGGGTTCGACAAGCTCACCGCAGGATTCCTCAGGACAAGCAAGCTCATCGCGAGTCAACCCTCTGAAAGCATTGTCAGTAAAGGTTTCTAAAAAGACTACTGTGGCGCCCGCGCCGACCACTTTGACACAAACCGTGACCGATCACTATCTGCGCTATATATCCCGTCTCAACGGCTATGTGTACGAGATAAAAAATGGAACCATTCCGTTGCAAATAAGTAATATTTTCATTCCCAATATCTATGAAGCCCAGTTTGCAGACAGCAACAGTACCACATTGTTACGGTTTTTGCGCAGCAACAACCAAACTATCGCCACCTACAGCATGCCCATTCCTCCATTGAACCCTGACGGCACGCGCACGCAAAATTCCGGGGTCTATTTGCCTGACAATATCTTGGCCATAACTGTTTCACCTGATCAAAAACTGATTGCTCGTGTCGCAGCTGATCAAGGTGGCGCACTGGTGACAACATCTACCACGGCTGGTACCGGCATTAAAACAGCGACCAGGTCACCGTTTAAAGAATGGCTGCCGCAATGGACCAATAATGCCCTTTATTTGCAAACAAAGGCTGCTTCGATCGCTGATGGGTTCCTGTACAGTATCGATTCATCGACCACTCGCTTACGCCGTGTGCTGGGTAATGTGGCAGGGCTGACCACTTCGGTCAGCCCGAGCGGCACCTATGTTTTGTATTCACAAAGTGTTGACGGCGGCTTTGTCACGAAGATTTTCAATACCAGGACAAATACCACCACCAACCTTTCTTTGATTATTTTGCCTGAAAAATGCGTCTGGTTGCACAGTGAGGACTTGCTCTGTGCGGGCAATAGCAGTGTGCCGAATGGCAAGTATCCTGATGATTGGTATGCCGGTACGATGCATTTCTCTGACCAGCTCTACCGCATCAATACCACTTCAAACACGTATACCGTGCTCTATAACGACCTAACACAGTCGTTCGATATGACCAACCTGCAAGTCGATGAAGGGCAGGGGTTTGTTTACTTTATCGACAAGACTACTGGATATCTCTGGCAATATAAGTATTGAGTATCAATACTTATAAATCAAATAGAAAATACTGGACTTTACTTTTCGTATATAATCATATATAATCGTATAATACGATATATATGATTAATCTAAAAGATAGATATGAAAAAAGAATACCCCTCACCCTTGAAGTTATCTCAAAAATTGCTCTATTGGAGGAGTTAAAAGGCGTTTGGAAAGGGGGTATAACAATAAATCATAAGATTCTCGGGCGGTTAAAAAAGTCGGTTATTATTACTAGTACTGGCGCCTCGACTCGTATTGAGGGTTCACAAATGAGCGACGCTCAAATCGAGAAGTTTTTAAACGCGCTCAAATCAAATCCTCCGGAGAATCGTGATGAGGAAGAGGTGGCGGGGTACGCAGATCTCTTGAGTCGCGTATTTGATAATTGGCAGAAACTCCATCTCTCTGAAGCGTTGATTTTACAATTTCATGAAATCCTCCTTCATTATTCAGAAAAAGATATCCTTCATAAAGGAAAATATAAAACCAAAGAAAATCTTGTGGTTGCAAAAAATACCCATGGTGAACAAATTATTATTTTTGAACCAACTCCTGCGTGGTTAACCAAAAAAGAAATGGATGATGTCTTATTCTGGACCGAGCAGGCATATCTGGAAAAACATTTTCCTTCTGTACTTATTATCGCCAATTTTATTTTTGAATTTTTAGCAATCCATCCTTTCACTGATGGAAATGGACGCCTATCTCGAGCCTTAACAAATGTATTATTACTTCAGTCCGGGTATGAGTACGTTCCCTATGTTTCTCTTGAAGAAATCATTGAGGAAAAGAAAGATGAATATTATGCATCCCTCCGCCAAACACAAAAATATCATAAAACTGACCGTGAGAATATTAATGACTGGCTTAACTTCTTTCTTGATGTCCTTATTATTCAAGCACAAAAAGCTCGCGAATTGATGGAGAATGATGATCCGACAAAGTTGCTCTCTGGGCGACAAATCGAGGTGTATGCTTTATTCGATAAGGTTAATTCGTGGGCAGTGAAAGATATTAAAGAACAATTACCCGATATTCCTGAGGTTACTATTAAACAAGTGCTTTCACGACTAGTGTCACTTAAGTTGGTTGAACGGATGGGGTTAGGAAGAAGTACTCGTTATTTTATTTCGCACCGTCTTGCGAAGATATAATTCCTGCGCGATAGAGAAGAGGTTGGCCACACTCCAATACAGTGCTACCGCTGAAGCCAAGCGACTGGCAATAAATATAATAATGAGAGGAAGGATGTATTTCGTTTGCACGGCCAGTGACTGCGCGAACTGATTTTGCATATTGTTGTCCCCACCGCGACCAGGAGGGGTGGGTTGTGGCGCCAAAAAAGCTTGAAAGGCTTGGGTAATACCGGCTAGGATAGCAAGCGGAAGAAACGGTTTGGTGATATCGATTAATCCAAGAAAGGTGTTTTTTAGATTGTCAGTATTGAGAAAATGATACAAGTGCTGCGGCTGATTAACACCGTGTGAAAAAGAGAAATAGAGTGCAAAAAGAATAGGGAGTTGGATCAATAAATAGAGAAATCCTGAGAAAGGATTGATATTTTCTTGCTTATACAGCGCAAATGTTTCTTTGGCTTCCTCTTCTTTGCTCAATCCTTGGTTTTTAATCGCTTGCAGTTTCGGTTCTAGGGCGCGCATTTTGTACTGCCCGACAATGCTTTTCTTGCTCAAAGGAAACAATGCCAATCGGATGAGGATAGTCAGCACGATGACCGCCAGCCCGACGTCTTGCATGGTGACATGTTGGGCGATAAAGATCAGCAGGTTATAGATAGGGTTGTAGATGAAGAGGTTCCAAATAGTTTTCATAAAAATCATTGTAACATAAATACTGTTATATTTTCTGCAGCAGAGAATGGAGGTTTTGCTTCAATTCGTCATATGACATCTCATAGCAGTTTTTTGAAACATACAACATGCCAGTAAACGAAACTTCTTTGTATTGACCAAAGAGGGAATAGAGCTGCCGGCGGATCTTATTGCGTGCCACGGCTTTTTTTTGATTTTTGGCGCCAGTGACGACAGTACAGCCGAGGGTGTACACAGTTGGATTGTTTAGGTACTTTAAAGTACCTAAACGGTTAAAAACAACCTGGGTGGCAGGGTTTGCCAGTAAATTACTGACTTGTTGACGAGAGAGCCGCTGGGTGGACGGCAGCATACATTAAACAGTGGTAAGCTGTGCGCGACCTTTACGGCGTCGAGCTAGTAACACTTTTCGGCCGGTAGGGCTGGCACTGCGGACCAAAAATCCGTGTGTGGTGGCTCTTTTTTTCTTTTTTGGCTGATATGTTTGAGACATAGAGTAGGCGTACTATACACAAAAACTCTGGATTAATCAAGTATCTATTTCTTCTTTGTTTTCTGTTATAATCCACTCAATCCACAGATTTTCCCCACTTTCTCTATTAGAGGAAAAGTCTGTATGATATACCCAGTGGAAAATAATCTCAACCAACTTTGGAATGATTGCCTCGGCGTGATTGAATCACAGCTTACCAGGGCTACTTTCACGACTTGGTTCAAAAATACTGGCATTATCAAAGAAGAAGAAGGGGTGATCTATGTCGGTGTGCCTAATGAATTCGTCCGGGAATGGCTGGTAACCAAATATCAACGAATGATATTGAAAACAATTGTCGAGAATCTGAGTCATGTGCGAGCGGTTGAATTTGTCATTAGTCGTTTACCTACCCCGACTACTCCTTCTTTAACTACAATAGTATCAAACAATTTATTCACTAGTTCTTCGGAACATTCTTCCGACCCTTTATATGGTCTTTATATCAATCGCGACGACAATCTCAACCCTCGCTACACATTTGATCGTTTTGTTGTCGGCCCTTTCAATGAATTGGCGTATGCGGCGGCTCAGTCAGTAGTGAAACGGCCGCAACACGTCTATAATCCGCTTTTTATCTATGGGGCAAGCGGTTTAGGTAAGACACACCTTATCCAAGCTATCGGCAACGAGATAAAACGCACTTCTCCGGAAAAGAAAGTGTTGTACAGCACGTTGGAAAAATTCATGAATGATTATGTTTCTTCCGTGCAGAACAATCGCCAACAGATTTTTCAAGATAAATACCGTAAATTCGATGTGTTGATTATTGATGATATCCAATTCATTGCGGGGAAACAAGGAACGCAGGACGCGCTATTTCATACCTTTAATACCCTGCACGATCAAAACAAGCATATTATCTTTTCTTCCGATAAGCACCCTAACCATATCATTGGTTTGGAAGACCGCCTCAAGACACGTTTCAATGCCGGTATGACTATTGATATTCAAGAACCTGATCTTGAATCCCGTCTGGCTATCATCAAAGAAAAAAGTACTCAACTGACCTATCAACTTGAAGGAGATGTCGTGTCCTATATCGCTTCAGTGGTGACGGGCAGTATCCGTGAATTGGAAGGGGTACTCAATACCGTCAATATGCATTCCAGTATGCGTCAAAGACCGATAAGTCTCAGTGAGATAAAAATATTAATCAAAAACAATATCCGACCGAAACGGGTCATCTCAATTGATTCGGTAGTGAAAATCGTTTCTGATTATTATAATCTGAATGAACAGGTTATTTATGAAAAAACTCGTCGCAAAGAGATTGTCAGAGCGCGACAGATCATCATGTTTGTCTTGCGTGAGGATTTCAACGAGTCATACCCTTCAATCGGTGCAAAATTGGGAGGGAAGGATCATACCACTGTCATTCACTCGTATGAAAAAATAAAAGGTGAGTTATTGATCGATCCACACCTTATGAAAGAGATTGAGGATATCCGTATTATGTTTAAATAATTGTGGAAAACCTTATAATAACCATATGAAAACTTTTATCAAAAATCTCCTTTCTCAAAATACTGTTTTTTCGGGAAATAAAATCCACAACCGAGATGGTGAAAATAAATTATTAATAAAGGATAAAACAGACTTTTCCCCAATCCACAGCCTATATAGGAACCTATTAATAAAAAATTAAAAAACTATGAATATAACTTGTACAACAGAAAAGTTGAAAAATGCTGTCAGTCTGGCGGAGAGAATGACAGGGAAGGCATTGACCTTACCGACCCTTCACGCATTATTACTGACCGCTACCGGTAAGAGTTTGAAGATTCGCGCCACCAACCTGGCATTGGGAATAGAGATAGAGATCCCGGCTGTGATAGAGATGGAAGGCATGGTGTTGGTAAAAGGAGAAGTCTTGGCCAACGTCTGTAACCACCTCAATGACGCTACTGAAGTGCGCCTCAGTCTTGATCATGACAATCTCACTATTCAGACTCCACAAAACACCACTATTATCAAATGCCTGCCTCCAGATGAATTCCCGACCTTGCCGGTGGTGGAAGGCGAACAAATAGAGATAAAAACATCCCACTTACAGGAAGGTATTCGTTCAGTTTATTTCTGTGCCGCCATTACTGATATCAAGCCAGAGATTGCCAGTATTTTTATTTATAGCGAGGAAAACACACTTTGTTTTGTCGCCACTGATTCATTCCGCTTAGCAGAAAAGAAAATCCACATCAAAGGCATCCAAGAGATTTCAAAAATACTTATTCCTTACAAGAACATTGCCGATATCTTACGCGTGCTCGATGTCGCTCCTGATACTATCCGCATCACCTATAGTCGCAATCAGATCGCATTTTTTGCCAACGGATTATATCTGACATCTCGTCTGATCGATGGAGGATTTCCACCGTATCAACTTATTATTCCCAAAGAAACGTTGACTAAGGTCGTGTTATTGAAACAAGAGCTTTTGAACACCTTGCGCCTATCGACTATTTTTGCCGATAAATTTTTCCAAGTCTCATTTTCCATTCCGGAAGACAAGAAAAATATCACACTCAGCTCAAAAAACAGCGACGTCGGATCGTCTATTTCTATTGTTTCTGCTGCCATAGAAGGTAATCCGATTGAAGTAGATTTCAATCTCAAATATTTTCTTGATGTGTTTCAGGCGCTTTCAGGAGACAGTGTCAGTATTTCATTCACCCAGCCCAATAAGCCGATCGTGGTGCAAAGTGTCAACGACACTTCGTTTCTCTACCTCTTGATGCCAACTAATAGATAAGAGTAGTATGTCATTATTCAAATCCATCCTTTCTCAAATCCAGGAAAAGATTTCCAAGGAAAATAGTGAGTGTGAAAAAATAGCTCGTATTATCAGTGAGACACTTCACACCACTATTATTGCTGATCAAATTATACTACGCGATACATCCCTTCGTTTAAAGGTTTCACCGACAATAAAAATGACACTGGTATTACAGCAAAATAAGATTCTTGCCGCTCTACAGGCAGAAGGAATCAAAATTACTACCATTCAATAAAAATGATATTACTTATGAGTTGAACTCCTAAATAAATTATTGAAAGGTGATTATTTTTGAAATAGAACTTTTAGCATACAGAGTGTTGGTGGCATTGAAGGTCAAAGTGTGAGATCCCGCTTGAAGGCCATAATCACTCGGAGTGAAGACGAAATGGAAAGGGTCTGGTAATGTGGCGACGTAGTTACTATCTATTAATACATCAACACTGGTCAATGGATTTTGTCCGGTGGTAGTGACGATGATTTCGGCATTGTCAGTAAGATTCATCGTAGTAGAAAGCCCGCTGATTTGTAATGCAGAACTGTTGTCCGCGCTAACACTGTCATATCCAGAAGGAATGTTGGTGCTACTGATAGTGGTGTAATTACCACTATTGATAGTCCACCAATTTTCAACAGAAGGTTCCCATAAATGATACTGAGGGTCATTGCTTGGATTGTTTGGTACTGGGCCGCGAGGATCGCTTTTATTGACCCAATATAATATATCATGCACATCAGTGATAACCTTTTCGACTTGGGCGCCAGGAGGAGTATCAGCAGTCGCGCGCAATCCTGTCACTTTATCAACCATAATAGTGTCATTACCCATCCATTGTCCACGTAAGATAGGCTTCAAGGTCGCATATTCAGGATCAGGAACGGGCTGTTCAAATGCTGGAGCAGGATATTTACTCAAGGCATACTGCATGAACATTTTCCAGGTCGGACCAGAAATAGCGGAACCACCATTCTTCATCGGTGTATTATTATTATTTCCTGACCAGACACCAACGGAAATAGTGGGAGTATAACCAATTGTCCAAGCATCACGGTCGTTATTAGTAGTCCCTGTTTTGACCGCTACACCAGGAATGGTGATAATAGTTGGGCCAAAGGTGGGAATACGGGCTTGAGCATCACTCAAGACATTATTCATAGTCAGGGCAACGTTTTTATCTATAACCTGCACGGGGTTTGGTTGGTATTTTTCAAGCACATTTCCTTGGTTGTCATCAACTTCTAAAATACCAGTTGTAGGATTGCGTACACCGCTGTTGGCAAAGACGCCGTACGCTCCAGTCATATCAAGTAAGGTCACTTCGCCTCCTCCCAACACTAAAGATAAGCCATACTGACTAGGATTATTTAATGTGGTAATACCCATTTGATGGGCAGTATCAATGGCGTTAGGAACCCCAACTAAATATTCCAACTTCACTGACGGCACATTTCGTGATTCTGAAATGGCGCTACGCAATGAAATAGGGCCACGGAACTTATTATCAAAATTTGAAGGGTGATAACAGTCTTTTTCAGTGTATCCAGCAAGTGGTTGCTCATCAGCAGTACAGTTGGTCGAAAATTCCGTCGGCACATCAAAGAGTATACTGTCGGGAGTATATCCTTTGGTGAAAGCTGTGGCGTAGACGAATGGCTTGAACGATGACCCTGGCTGACGTTGTGCGGTGGCCACATTATAGGCACCGTCAATATCTTTGGCAAAATAATCCTTTGAGCCAACCATCGCCAATATCTGACCGGTTGTCGGATCGATCGCCACCAATCCTTGGTTTGAATCGTTGTATTGTTTCTGATTCAATACTGTCTGTTGTGCCACAATCTGCTCGGCCTTTTGCTGCAGGTCATAATCAAGAGTGGTTTTAATAGTGTATCCACCATTTTCCATGACATCTTTGCCATATTTTTTTTCCAATTGCTCAAGTAGATAGAAGACAAAATGAGGAGCTTTGATGCCGGTAGTACCACTATTCTTAAATACCACCTGTTCATTTTTTGCCGCATTCATTTGGTCGGTGGTGATATACCCATACTCATTCATTTTTTCCAAGACTAAATTCTTACGGGTATCAAGCTTGTCTTTATGTAAACCAAAAGGAGAGTAATACGTAGGAGCGGGAAGCATGGCCGCCAGATACGCCGCTTGCGCGAAGTCGATATCTTTTACCGGCTGGTTATAAAATGCTTCTGAAGCGGTTTCCATCCCGTATAATGTGCCGCCCATCGGCGCATCATTGAGATAGATGCTCAAAATCTCCTGCTTGTTAAATTGCCGCTCTAAGCGCACGGCCAATATCCACTCTTTCAATTTTCGAGTGAGGGACTTATCATTATTCAATAAAGTGTTTTTGACGATCTGTTGTGTGATAGTGGATCCCCCTTGGGTATAATTAGCATGAGTGATATCTATAAAAATAGATCTAAGAATAGATGTCGGACGGATACCCATATGACTGTAAAAATCGTGATCCTCGATGGAGATAACCGCGTTTTGGATATTGTCACCCATATTAGGAAGGGTGACTTCGGTGCGGCGAACGGACTGGTGCACATCATAGAGCACTACCAGACCGGTACGATCGGTGATTTTTGACGAATTGGCGATCTGACGCGCTTCAAAGGAAGAAATATCAGGCAGTTTTACGAAACTGGCCCAAACCAGCACTGATCCGATGAAAATAAAAAAAATAGCGAGCAAGCCCAACATGATATTTTTCCAGGTCCTTTGAAAAGGAATATGGAAGCGTGATGTATGTTTTCTCATACCTCTCATCATAGTCGAAAAGTGCCAAAAAATAAAGGAAAAACAAGAAACTCTTGAGGTCCTACCTAAAGAGTTTTCTATAAATCCTTTAAAAAATAAGGAAAAAATGATAGTATCCATATATCTATGGATACCAAGCAAAAAATTGAAGAAGCACTTACTCGATCAGTGGACACGGTATATCCCTCAAAAGAAGTTGTGGCAGAAGCATTGTCATCAGATAAAAAACTTCGTGTCTATATGGGGATTGATCCCACGGCCACCTATGTTCATTTGGGCCATTCTACAAACTACATCATTTTGAAACGTTTTCATGAACTCGGACACAAAATAATCGTGCTCATTGGAGATTTTACCGCCATGATCGGTGATCCCAGCGATAAGTCTGCGGCCCGCAAGAAACTTACCAAAGAAGATGTGAAAAATAATCTTAAAACATTCAAAGAGCAAATCGGGAAAATTCTTGATTTTGAAAATAAAGACAACCCTATCGAATTTCGTTTTAACTCGGAATGGTTGGCAAAATTAACTTTTGAAGACTCTGTTTCACTCGCGTCACATTTCACCGTTCAACAAATGATCGAGCGTGATACATTTCAAAAACGATTAAAAGATCAAAAACCGCTCTATGTTCATGAATTTTTCTATCCCTTGATGCAGGGGTATGACTCGGTGGCACTTGATGCTGATATTGAAATAGGGGGCACTGATCAAACATTCAACATGCTTGCCGGGAGAACACTGGTAAAGGCTTATCAACAAAGAGAAAAATTTGTCATCTCGACCACTCTTTTAGAAAACCCTGTAACGGGAGAAAAATTGATGAGTAAAAGTCTTGGTACGGGAATCGCTATCGATGAGGATGAGTTTGCAATGTACACCAAAGTAATGCAACTACCCGATGAAGCAATCCTGCAATGTTTTATTGACTGTACATATCTATCAATAAGTGAAATACAATCATTGGAAAACAGAATCAAGGTCGGAGAAAATCCTCGCGATATTAAAATGATACTGGCAGATGAAATTGTAAAAATATACCATGGAGCAGAAGCGTCAAAAAAAGCGCAAGAATATTTTATCCAAATTTTTAACAAAAAAGAAGTTGCCCATGAAGGAATAATGGAAGTGCCGGCAAAAGGAAAAACACTGGAAGATATTCTACTAGAAGAAAATTTTGTTTCATCAAAGTCCGATCTTCGTCGACTTGTTGAATCAGGAGCAGTAAGTAATTTTGAAACGAAAGATATATTATCAATCGATCAAATTAAAGAGATTGCAGTTCCTGGAGTGTACAAGGTAGGCAAAAGCCGCATCATTCGTATCGTTTAAAGATTGAACATTTCGCCGAGCATCTTGGACCAGCTTTCTTGCAAATAGTTCACCACTAAAAAGGAGGGGATGAAAATAACAGTGAGTGTTTTTTCGACAATTTCCATGTCGCTATCCTAACGGCAAGCGCCCGTATTGTAAAGTCGCTGGTTTCGTTGTCTGTCACAAAACAATGTTTTTATCGTGCTATTATAGATCTATATGACGATAGTAGTTGCTGGGGGAAGTGGATTTATTGGCACTATGCTGACCAGGCGGTTGTTGGGGCAAGGACATACTGTGGTGGTAGTGGCTCTTACAGCACCTCATTTTACCCACCAAAACCTCTTTTTCATTCAATGCGACCTAGTGCTTCAGCCGCTGCCATATAACATCCTGGAGCACGCCGACACAGTGATCAATCTGGTCGGCTTTCCCATTAATAAAAAATGGACACCTGAACACAGGGTGGCTATCAAGGAAAGCAGGGTTAAGAGCACGGAAGCTATTGTTGCCGCTATCGCTTCGGCGCACAGTCGTCCACAAGTATTTATTTGTGCCTCCGCCACGGGTTTTTATGGCGATACAGGAGTAATGACCGCGGATGAACAATCTATTAATGGCGAAGGGTTTCTGACTGAAGTGACGATAGAGTGGGAAGATGCGGCACGCAAAGCCACCGAATACGGCGTGCGCGTGGTCTGTGTCCGCACCGCTCCAGTCATCGGACGCGGCGGCATGATGGCAGTGTTAAAAAACCCCGCACGGTTTGGCATTATTCCCCGAACGACGAAGGAAGATTTTTGGTTCTCTTGGATTGCCGAAATAGATATCGTCAATGCGTATCTGTTCGCATTGGAAACCAGTACCCTGCAAGGCATCGTCAATGCCAGCGCGCCGGAACCTGTCCTATATAATTCATTTTTGAATTTGTTGAAAACAACATGGAAGCACCGCATTATCGTGACGGTCCCGCAATGGTTGTCAAAGAGAGTATTCGGTGAAGGATATAAGGAAATAGCGCGCAATAGCCGCGTCGTGCCAAAACGACTGCTCGATAAAGGATTTGAATTCGTGTACCCGACCATTGAGAGTGCGATTGAAGCGTATGAAAAAAAATGACGTCACAATAAAAGGCTGGAACGAATACGAACTGTTGGATTCGGGGGAAGGGAGAAAACTGGAACGGTTCGGGGATGTCGTACTTGATCGCCCTGACCCACAAGCGTTATGGAAAAAAACTGATCCAAAAATATGGATGAATGCACAAGCGCAATTTTTATGGGTGGAAAAAGGCGAGCGCTGGAGCCTCAGCAAAGGGTTGGCCGAAGAATGGCCAATACATTGGAATAATATGACACTGACGCTTTCTTTCAAAGGATTCAAACATGTCGGCATGTTTCCCGAGCATAATGAACAATGGCAAGAACTGCAACAGTTGGGCAAAAGAAATCCTGGATTGAAGATGCTCAACCTGTTCGGCTACACAGGCGCAGCCAGTATTGTTGCTGCCCAAGCCGGCATGCAGGTGACACATGTCGATGCGTCAAAACAAACCGTGCAAACAGTCAAAGACAATGCGACAGCATCCAGCTTGCCGAGCAATGAGATGCGTACCGTCGTGGAAGACGCGCTGAAATATGCCAAGCGATTGGTGCAGCGCGGAGAGCAATTTGAAGTCATTGTCATGGACCCGCCAGCATTCGGTCGTGGACCGAAAGGCGAGGTCTGGAAAATAGAAGAAAAGCTGCTAGAGCTAATCACAGTTTTGCCACAATTGCTTTCAACTGAGGCAAAACTGGTCATCCTCAACGGCTATGCCGCCGGCTACAGCGCGCGAACATTCGGCGAGCTGTTGCAAGACGTCTTGCCGCAAGGAACTATTTCATACGGAGAGATCAGTATCAAGCAAAAAGACAGTGAGCGACTGCTGACGACCGGCATTTACAGTAAATGGCAAGACCGATAATAGCGGTGTGATATACTTTTGGTCATGCCTGCTACAAAAAATCCTTCGAGTCCCTCAGGACGTACCACACCCAAGTATACTTTTCCCGGAAATCTTAAGATTAAAAAAGGAATAAACGGCTTAGGATTATTTACTACCGTGCCGATGAAAAAAGGCGATTGTATCATTGAATATGTCGGTGATATCCTCACCACCGATGATGAAGTCAATGAACGAGGCGGTCAGTATTTATTTGAAGTATCAAAAAAGAAAACTATTGACGGTTCGCCGCGATCAAATACTGCGCGCTACATCAATCACTCTTGCCGCCCCAACTGCGAAGTGGAAATCTTGAAAGGGCAAGTGTTTGTCTATGCCAAGCGCGGCATCAAGGAAGGGGAAGAATTGTCTTATGATTACGGCAAGGATTTCTGGAACGAATATATTAAACCGAAAGGGTGCCGGTGTGAGAAATGTAGTACGAAGTAACAAGTTTTCAGCTCACTGTACGGAAATATAAATAGATACTTGTTTTCGCTGCGCACATAGAAATATTTTTTAGGGGTTAGGCGGGGCGGGCCAAAAAATATTTCTATGTGCGCAGCGAAAACTAAAGACAATCAGGAATAATAATATAAGTAAAAAGCCGATCACGTAGTGATCGGCTTTTTACTACCTTTCGTTCAGTACGTCGTCTCCGAACATATATGCCATATATTCTTCGTCTTCCGTCTCTTCTCCTTCTTTTTCTTCGTCACTCAACGCCCCATCATCAGTTACCGGCAACAAGACATCGTCTTCAATTTCCGGTACTACTGCAACATCTTCGTCGACTTCCACCAAATCAACCGCGTCGTCTTCGTTGAGTCCGCCTTGTCCTGTTAATTCTTCAAACTCTTCACTCATAGTGTGTGTATATTCTATAAATTAATTTTTATAGCATATTTGTAGCAGATACCGATTTACTTTGCAATAGTCAAAATTATTATTTCGTAAATTGCTGCAAGCGCAATGTTCCGGCAGCGGCCATACCCAGCGCGATGGCGTCGATTTCATCATCCAGTTTCTTTGAAATATCTATCTTTAATGTCATGGCCACCATTTTCTGCACCCCGATCTTGTCGGCATTGCCGGTACCCGTCATGGCAACTTTTACTTCTTGTGGCGAGAGCTCAATCAAAGGCATGCCATGCAGTCCTGCCAACACCACAATGACACCACGCGCTTCCGCCACCGCCAAGGCAGTCTTTTTATTGACGGAGAAAAAAAGCGTTTCCAGCGCGATGATATCCGGGCGGTACTCTTTTATCGCCGCTTCAATATTTTTAAATACCACCACCAAACGATCGGCATGACTGTCTTTTTTGCTGGTGATAATACACCATGAGTGTTCTACCTGAGTCGTAACACCAGTGGTAATGATAGCCGCTCCGCATCGGTCATACCCCGGATCAATCGCCAAGATTATTTTTTGCTCGTTATGGTTCACGAATATATTCCTTACCTTTTTCTGTCAGCTGACGTCCGCGCGGAGTGCGCTCCAAAAGTCCGAGTTGTATCAGGTACGGCTCGGTCACGTCTTCGATAGTGCCGTCATCTTCCCCGGTGGCAGCTGCCA
This sequence comes from Candidatus Nomurabacteria bacterium, assembly GCA_043758875.1. Lineage (GTDB taxonomy): Bacteria > Patescibacteriota > Minisyncoccia > Phycocordibacterales > UBA9973 > UBA4124. Next base: position 24,509 of record JAYVMR010000015.1, read on the forward strand.
GGTTTTTAACCCCGACAGGGCCACCGCCAAATTTATCACGAATGATTTTCAGTAAATTGATGTCATGCACACTAAGCCCGTTTTCATCCAGACCGAGCAACTTGAACGCTTCAGCGATACTGTCTTCATTGATGTCTTGCTCGTTCATTTGCGCGTAGTCGCGAACGCGTCGTAATAAATAGTTGGCAATACGAGGAGTTTTGCGACTGCGAGCGGCGATGGCAGTGTGAGCGATGGCGGGTAATAGTATGTCGAGTAATGCGGCCGAGCGAGCCAAGATGCGCGCGATCTCTTCATCGGTGTAAAATTCTAAACGATAGGTGCCACCGGAGAAACGGGAACGAAGCGGCGCGGATAACATACCGAAGCGCGTGGTCGCGCCGACTAAGGTAAAAGGCGGCAGGTCGAGCTGCACTGTGCGCGCCGATGGCCCCTTGCCGATCATAATATCCATCTTGCCTGTTTCCATGACCGGGTAGAGCACTTCCTCGATAGTTTTATTCAAGCGGTGTATCTCATCGATAAACAGCATATCACCGGGCTGCAGGTTGGTCAGGATGGCCGCCAAGTCACCGACACGCTCGATGGCAGGACCGGAAGTGATTTTGACTTGGGCATTCATTTCTTTAGCAATGACATGCGCTAAGGTAGTCTTACCAAGCCCGGGTGGTCCGTAAAAAAGCACGTGTTCAGGCGCTTGCCCGCGTGTTTTGGCCGCTCCGATCAGGATAGAAAGAGAGCGTTTGATCTGTTCCTGTCCGACATAGTCCGCAAATGTGGTTGGGCGGAGCAGAGAGTCGCTAAATTGTTCTTCAGGGGGAGTACTTGACATTTTTTTATAATATGCTATCCTAATACTAGTTCACTAACACGCGATCTATTCCTTTATTCTACTACACATCAGTAGTAAGTGCAGAAAGAAGGTACTAATCTCTAAGCAGTCAGCCACAGGTTCTAAGTGTTTGCGCAGGACGTTTTGGTTTCGACTGGGGCTATCCTATAATCATGCTTTACTTGTATGTCAACGCACATACAAGGACTGTTTAGAGATTAGTGCTTTTTTTATTTACGTTCGTCTAGGTCGACGACAGAGATGACTTCGACGAAGTCGGTGATGCCTTGGAGGATCTTGATGATGCCGTCTTCGCGCATATCGAGCGTGCCTTGCCTGTCGGCAATGGCTTTGATGTCGCGCTCGGTCGGATTGGAAAGAATGATGTGTTCGATATTGGCATCCATTTGCACCACTTCAAAAATACCGAGACGTCCTTTGTAGCCGGTCTTGCCGCACTTGCCGCATCCTTTGGCTGTCCAGACAGTGGTCACGTCGGGTTTCACCCCGAACTGTTCCATGTTTTTGCCATTGGCGACGGCGTCATTCCAAATCATGGTGACGGTCTTTTTCTCATCTTCGGTAATAGGACGTTCATGCTTGCAGCTCTCGCATAATTTTCGCACTAAACGCTGCGCGATGGCTAGCGACAATGCGGAAACCATTAGCTTAGGATTCACATCCAGATCGATCAAACGAGGAATGACGCCGCTGGCACTATTGGTGTGCAATGTCGAGAAGACAATGTGTCCGGTCAGCGCGGACTCGACAGCTATCTTGGCGGTTTCACTATCACGGATCTCTCCGACCATGATGATGTCGGGGTCCTGACGCAATGCTGAACGCAGTCCTTCCAAGAAGGTGTAACCTTTTTTATGGTCGACTTGTGTCTGGGTGATGCCGGCGAGATGGTACTCGATCGGATCTTCAATGGTGATGATCTTCAATTCCGGACTATAGACTTGCTGCAAGAACGCGTACAACGTCGTGGTCTTTCCAGAACCGGTCGGACCGGTCAGCAATACCATGCCGTTGGGTTTCTTGATGCCGCGCATAAAAATATCAAAGAGCGGAGCGGAGATGCCCAACTCGGCCAACTGCACGCGAATGGATTTAGGATTTAAAATACGCATGACGATAGACTCGCCATATGCGCCGGGAATCATCGAAGTACGAAAACTGATCTCATCTTCGCCAAGAAAGGCGCTGAAGCGACCGTCCTGCGGTACGGCATTGATAGTCAGCTTCAAACCGGACAACAACTTGATGCGCGTGTTGATCTGCTTGTAGGTGTCGGCACCAAAGGTGGTGATGACATGCAGCACGCCATCAAGACGAAAACGCAACTCGACCTTGTCTTCCATTGGCTCGACGTGCACATCGGACGCGCCGATACCGATGCCAGCTCCGAGAATAATTTCCAAAATGCGAGACAGGTGGTGAGCGCTATCGGTTTCATGAATGGCGTCATTGATGACACGCACGGCATCTTCCATCGTCTTGACGGTCTGGCTGAGACTGAGCAACACGTCGGGCGAGACATCAAGACCGCCGGAACGGGAACGAGTGGCATATGACAAGTCTTTGTAATGGGTCCAGACTTTCTCAATACTTTTCTCGCTGGCCATCATCATCACGACTTCATAGCCATTGCCTTCGATGAATTTCTTAGCAGTAAGCGCACCGTTGGCGACAGGGGAGCGCACCGCCAAGAATAATTTCTTGTCGATCAATTTGTACGGACCGACATCGAAACTCCTGGCTTGTTCCTCGGTCAACAAACGAATGGCGTCATTATCAATGGATTGCGCCAACAAATTGGCATACCCAACTCCATATTGCTGCTGCGCCAGCATCGAAACAACATCTTCTTCCTCTTGCTCGCGAAGATTCCTGATTCTCTTTATCTGATCGTTCTCGTCAAATTGCACCATGTGCCATAAGTATAGCGTATTTCGGAGTATAAAAATAAAAAAAGCTTCTCTATTATAACAATAGAGAAGCTAGGGCAGTTTTTAATGGTGACCAGCATCGTACACACCTCTTCCGTTTCCAGAAGGATGAGTAACTTGATTTGAACTAGGCTGCCGCTGTCTTGTAGGAGACGAGGGAAATGGTGGAATAATAATATGTGACGTATCACCAATTGCGCGAGGGGTGTGAGTAAGAGATGGTGTAGAATTTGTAATTCCCAGCTGTTGAGTTAATACTTCGACCACTTTTTTATAATCGAATACCACAGCATCATTTGATATTTTTAACACTATCCATCCATTCAAACCCAAATCATTCTTTGCATCCGTAGAATCGTTTTTGCCATTAATCTCCAAACCTTTTTCCTTTGACATTGCTTCTAATGTCGTCTGGTCAAAATAAGTAAAGGGATTAATTGAGATTCCTTGTACTAATACAGCATTTTGAGGTTTTTCAAGATTTACCCTCAAAGGAAGCGCAGTGCTAAACTTTTCGTACATGGCCGGGTCATCTGTTATGTATATGCACTGATTTACATAATCATAAAAAACATACCACTCATGCCCATTCATATCTTTGATGATATTTTTAATGGGATGCATAGTTAACATGCCAATATCGCCGTTAACAGCAGTGCGTAGATCGCTGGTGCTTGGCGCAACATTTTTTTTCTGCAATAGCATATTCAGTAAAATCTCCATGCATTCTCTCGAATTACTGAGTATCTGCATGTTGGAGGTATATGAAATACGATATGCATTAATATTGCTGAACTGCACCCCTGATTTGTTCGCAATCTCTTTCTTGGCTTCCTCGGTAAAATTTACAAAGGGGTAGGCGGACATCGACTGCATTTCAAATCCTTTACCAATAGAGTCAACATCAATATATTCCGGAACAGAGGTTCTCGCGATAACATATTCCGTTTCATTATCTGTAAAATCCAGTGTTTCATTTATCCCATCATAGAAGAAAGGATAATTTTTACTGCCGCTCTTGGCTGTGTTATCAACAGGGCGAAGTACTATGACTCCGCGTACACCGGGAACTTTTTTTCTCCCCATATCTTCATCAGAAGCTGGTGATTTAGGGGTAGGTGTCACTTTTTGAGAACAAGATGCCCACAACAACAGTCCAGTTATTGTAGTAAGTAGATAGATTATTTTCTTCATTTTTCAATTTTTTACGTTTTTCTTACTCTATCAGTAAATACATTTTTGTCAATAGGCTACAAGAGGGAAGGTCGGTAGAGGAAAGTATCATAGCGACACCCATTGACAATAGTGTAAAGATATGCTAGTATACTAGAAACAAAAGGAAAATAAACTTTAAATTAAAAAGCTCTTTAAATATGAAAAATATTGTAAAAATGTTCGTGACGGTACTTATTATAGGTATCTCCGGAATTAAAACTGTGCAGGCGCAAAATTATGAAGGTCACGGACTTGCAACTATTAGTGCTCAGAGGGAAACCGACCGGGAACAAATAAAAGCCAATTCTTACAAAGCAGTATTCGGTACTGTGGCGGAGGCAAAAACCGTGTACCGTTCTTTTGGTAACTATAGCCAAGAGGAACTTATGGACCTAACCGGTCGCGATATAGCCTATCAATTGGACGAACCGTTTCATGCAGACCGCCCTGACGACTATGAGGTTGGGTATGAGTATTACACAATTCCCAGTAATGCCTGGACTACATTTTGTAATGAAAATGAGGACGGCTATGTGGTGGACAGGCCAGGAAAGCTCAAATTTGAATTTGCTAATCCTGCGAATGCGTGGGCCAGCAAAAACAAATCTGAAAGGCTTGTCATGGTTATTAAGAAAAAAGGAACCAATCGTCGCGCTCGACTGTTTGCAGATTGCATAAACGGCATTCACCCTATTGTTGAGCAGCATGTGAATGTTCCTGCAGTCAGTGATGGTTATGGACCTGCCAAAGCGGAAGCTAAAGCAGAAGCATCAGTTGTTATCCGTAGGGAAAATCCTTATGCAGAAGTGGATCAAAGGGTCGGTCAAAGAAATGGCAGATTCCCTACTATCGCTAAAGTAGCGATAGTGGTAGCCGCCCTTGCTATATTAACGAAATGTGTTATTATGCCTGCGCTTAGCAAAGCTGCTAATAACAACACCCCTCACTCCAATAGTTGGCCTGATCAACAGGGCGGGGCTGGGCCTACTCCCACAACGGGAGGATCTGGGGGTTCAGTTACATTGTAAAAAACCCCACACAAATAGAGAATGTTGATGAGACATCATCATTCTCTTTATTCTTGAGCATCGTATCAGTCGATAGGATGCCGAAGAGTAAATTATTAAGTTGAGAAAGAAAAAAATGAGTATGAAAAAATTAATTATATCAATGTTGACCTTGGTCATCGGAATCACATTGTTTAGCGCTACGGCTTTTGCCGACACTACACTAAATAGCCCCGGATCAATGCCAACTGTTACTGTAACAAACGCAACCACACAACCATGTAATCATGGGGCTATTGATGGTTGTTGGAAATCAAGCACGACTGCTAGTCCTGGAGACATAATCGCAGTTCATGTTTATTTTAAAAATACTGGCAATGAAACAGCGAGAAATGTAACACTTAGTGTGCAACCTTCTCGTAGTGGTACACATGTATCATTCAGCGGCGGTGTTGCTGCAACCAATGCCGTTCGGGCAACAGGTACTGCAACAGCTACTCTTACCCAAGAGGAAACTATCACCAACATGCCACAAAATGGATCATATCAGGCAGACTGGTACCCAAACCAATATAATTCGTCACCTCAACCGGTGAACACCGACCAACTCTTCGGTTCAAGCGGATTTCCTATTGGCGATGTGGCCCCAGGAACGCAAGGAGTATTAGTTGTTCGCTTTATGGTGAACGGAACTCCTACACCTACCCCAACTCCTACTCCAACGCCAACAGCAAGTTGTGTCATCAACAACTTCAGTGCCAATCCTCAATCAATCAATTTGGGAAGTTCAAGTTCATTGACTTGGAATACTTCAAACTGTACTTCTGTAACCATTACACAAGTAGGAACAACTGTCGGAACAAATCTTGGCACCAGTAGTAACGGATACACCGTTACTCCGACCAATACCACTACTTATACGCTTACGGCATACCCCGGTGGCGCGACAGCCAGCGCTACAGTAACAGTGAATACTGGTAATGGCGGTGGAAATAACAGCAATTCCTGTGCTATCAACTCATTCTATGTTGATAGTAATAGTATCAATCCGGGACAGACAACACTGTTGCACTGGACTACTACTGGTTCAAATTCTGTATACATTACAGGCTTCGGCACACAGCCATCAGCGAGCGGATATGTTTCAATCAGTCCGTACACTTCAACTAATTACACTCTTTCGCTCAACGGCAATAACTGTAATGGCAACACTTCACAATCAGTGTATGTGACCGTTAATTCACAGCAGTACTACCAAAATACCAATACTCAACCTCAACCTCAAGCTATCACTACAATTGCCAGCGTGCTTGGTTCATATTCCGCGCAGCTTAACGGTATCGCAGTACCGAACGCGGCATATGGTACTACCAATGCCTGGTTCGAATACGGTAACACTACCGCGTTGGGTAATCGCACCGATTACCAAAATGTGAACGGTATGAACGGCAGCTACCCATATAGTGCCAACATCAGCGGCCTTGCTCCGGGCAGTAGCTACTACTTCCGCGCAGTGGTGCAAAACCAAGGCGGTATCGCGTACGGCAGTGTCGTGCCATTCACCACACCAAGTGCTGGAGTATACGTACCACCGACTGTCGTCTATGTGCAGCCTACCACTCGCGTGGCAAGCAGGACTGTGACCACCAGTAATAGTGGATTGATCGCGCAAAGTCAGCCATCACTCTTCAAGCTTGAAGTTGATAGCAATGCCGACCACATGTGTATCGGTGGCAACATCCAATACACTGTTAATTACCAAAATATCAGCACTCAAGATCTACAGAACACAGTGCTTCGCATTACCTTCCCTGGCGAACTGACCTACGCGTCAAGCTCACAAGGCAGCTATGATGTCACTGACCGTACGTTGACCATCGCGCTTGGCGATGTGCAACCTGGTCAGCAAGGCAGCGTGACCGTCACTGCTCAGGTCAATGACCAAGCGGCTGTCGGCAAGCTTGCGGTCATCACCGCGACTATCGTGTACACCAATCCGGTGTCTCACGCGCAAGAACAGGCTATCGCGTACTCTTTGATCACCGTTTCAAACGATTGTCCAAGCGTGCTCGGTGCTAGTGTCTTCGGCTTCGGCGGATTCCTTCCGACCACATTGCTCGGCTGGTTACTGCTTATCCTTATCATTCTGGCCCTCGTCGTCCTTGCCCGATCCTTGTATCACAAGCGCGAAGAAGTCAAAATCATAAATAGCTAAAGTAGCTGCAATAAAAGCCGCCCCCGTAGGGGGCGGCTTTTATGCTAAAATCCTCTTATGGACCAGACTTATTCCCAAGACCACACCGCGCTTATCGCTCAGGATATTCTCAGCAGTATCGCCCCCTTTGCCGACAAGGCCACTGTCGTGGCATTGCAAGGCGACCTTGGTGCCGGCAAGACGACTCTGACCCAGGCTTTAGCCCAGGCGCTGGGGGTGACTGAAACCGTGGTTAGTCCGACATTCGTCATTGCCAAGTTTTATCAACTGCATGACAATGCTTTTGAAAATATGGTGCATATGGACGCCTATCGCATCGAATCATTGGATGAACTGATTCCTTTGGGTTGGCAGAAAATAGTGCAGCAACCGAACACATTGATAGTCGTGGAGTGGCCGGAAAAGATAGCTGACGCATTGCCGTTAGACAGCCATCATTTCAGCATCAGCCATGAAGGAGAATATCGTCGCATTAAGAAAAGTATCATATGAAAAAAACTACCAATAAAACCATAGTGTTACTGGACTCACATGCCATCATTCATCGCGCGTATCACGCATTGCCGAGCTTTGCCAACAGCGAGGGCGTGCCGACCGGCGCGCTATACGGACTGCTGTCCATGATCATTCGTATCATCGAGGAATTGAAACCGGACTACATCGTGGCGGCATATGACCTGCCCAAGCCGACCTTTCGTCATCACGCCTATGAGAATTACAAAGCTGGTAGAGTAAAAACCGAAGACGATCTGGTGGCTCAATTAATAACATCACGCGAAGTCTTTGCCGCGCTCGGTATCCCGGTCTTGGATGCCGAAGGGTTTGAAGCTGATGACGTGCTGGGCACATTGGTAGGGAAGCTAAAATCCATCAAAGATCTTTCGATCATCATCGCGTCCGGCGATATGGACACGCTGCAGTTGGTAGAAGGTAAAAAGGTACAAGTCTTCACATTGAAAAAAGGCATCACCGATACGGTGCTGTACGACGAAGATGCTGTCAAAGAACGCTACGGCTTCGCGCCGTTGCAGCTGATCGACTACAAGGGCTTGCGTGGTGACCCCTCTGACAACATTATTGGCGTGCCGGGCATTGGGGAGAAAACCGCCACTACTATCATTCAGCACTTCGGTTCCGTTGAGAAATTGTACAAAGCATTGGAGAAAGATCTCACGGAAGGCAAGAAAGCCGGGCTGACCGATCGCATTGTCGGCATTCTTTTGGAACACAAGGACGACGCGTTCTTCTCGAAGACCTTGGCCACTATTCGTTTCGATGCGCCGATCAGCTATGAATTGCCGGAACAGACATTCGCTGAAAGCGTTGACGAGACAGCGGTGCTCGAACTCATCGCCAAATATGAATTCTCCAGTCTCACTGCTCGGGCCAAGCGCGTCTTTCATTTTGAAACGGTCGCGCCGCAAGAAGACATCGATCAGGCATTGTTGCGCAAAGCCTCTATCGGGCTATGGGTCTTGTCTTCCGAGCAAACTAATCCAGGCTATGAAGTCATATTGGAACGCACTCATAAGAAGACATTAGCAGAAGCGTTTGATACGATCATGTCAGAATTGAAACGCCGCGGCCTGTTGGATGTCTTTGAAAAAATAGAAGAGCCGATCATTCCGATAGTCGAAGCCATGGAGCAATTCGGTGTCATGATCGATCAAGGCTATTTCAAAACGCTGCAAACGCGCATGAAGGAACAACTGGCCGGCATTGAAAAGGAGATTGCCAAGCAGACCGGCGTGACTATCAATCTCAACTCGCCGAAGCAATTGTCGGAACTGTTGTTCACGACATTGGGGCTGGCTCCGAAGGGCAAGCAAAAAGCCAGTGGCGCGTACACCACCAATGCCGAGCAATTGGAAGAATTGCGCGACGCGCACCCCATCATTCCCTTGCTCTTGGAATATCGCGAAGTGCAAAAGCTGCTGACGACCTATGTCGAAGCGCTGTTGGGACATGTCAAAGACGATGGGCGAGTGCACGCGACCTTTTTGCAGCACGGCGCCAGTACCGGGCGATTTTCTTCCGCCAACCCCAACATGCAGAACATTCCTATCAAGGGGAATTCCGGCAAGGAGATCCGTCACGGCTTTATGGCCGGTCCGGGCAATATTTATATCGGCAGTGACTATTCGCAGATCGAATTGCGCGTGCTGGCCATGCTGTCGGGCGATGAGCAATTGATCGAGACATTCCGCAAAGGGGAAGACATCCACATGTCCGTCGCCTCCGCCATGTTCAATGTGCCGTTTGCAGAGGTGACTAATGACATGCGTCGCAAAGCCAAAGTCATCAACTTCGGCATTCTGTACGGCATGGGCATCACGGCCTTGCAGAAAAATCTCGGCACCACGCGCGCCGAAGCGCAGACATTTTATACCGCCTACTTCGATGCTTTTCCCAAGATACGGGATTATCTGGACTCCACCAAGGCCTATGCCAAAGAGCACGGCTACACGGAAACAATGTTCGGTCGACGACGCTATTTCCCCGGCATCAATGCCAGCGCGCAGTTCTTGCGCGCCATCGCCGAGCGCATGGCCACTAACGCGCCGATACAAGGTACCAATGCCGACATTGTGAAGATCGCCATCAAGCTCATCGATGAGGATATCAGAAAAGCCAAGATCGCCGACAAGGTGCATCTGATCTTGCAGATCCACGATGAGTTGGTCTACGAAGTCGATGAAAAAATCAAAGACCAGGCCGAGAAGATTATCCAAGATGCCATGAACAATGTCTTCGAACGCTCTCCCATCAAACTCACCGCCCCCCTCGTTCCCCTCGCCGTTTCCATCGGCACCGGCAAGCGCTTGGATGAGCTGAAATAAGGCTTGTTCAGCATGGAATTCACCAGTGTTCAATGCCAACCTGCTTGATTATTTGCCGGATAACCCGCAACTCATCCCTGATGAATGGAAGGTAGATGAAAACGGCAAGACCCGCTACATCTTCTTCTGGGGCACCATCTACCGCCACTCTGACGGCGACCTCTGCGTTCGCTGTCTGTACTTCGGTGAGGGTCGCTGGGAGCGGTACTACAACTGGCTCGGCAACAGTTGGGATGCTGACGACCCGTCTGCTGTTGCCGCAAGTTAGTACTTCGTGCTTGAGACATTGGTTCTTTGGAAACTTTGAACTTTGCCCTTCCGCACAAAAAAGTTTAGGAGGTTTCTCAAACCTCTGCCCCTGTATCTAATACAGGGGTTTTTCTTATAGTCACGGCTTTCTGCTACAGAAGCTAAAACCAAAGTAACTTTTCTAAAAGCTATATGAAAGGGTATAATGCCACTATGAACCAACCGTCTTCTATCCATCTGGCCCTGGCCCATTCATATCTGGCGTATTTGGTATTCAGCCTGTTGGGATTGTTTGCCGACACGTTTTTTACGTTTGAGGCACCGCTCTATCACGGGCAATGGATCGCTTTGACTTGTTTCATTGTCGGACCGGCATTGATATGGTGGGCGCAAGGCACGTCTGCTAAACAGGAAGACAAGCCCTATTTCGAGCGCGGGCCGTATCGTCTGATGCGCAACCCGACGCACATCGGCATTGTCATCTTGGTGGCCGGCTATACTGCTGTCAGCGGCTCAGTCATCTTTTTGGCGGTGACCGTATTGGGCTACATCGTTTCAAATATCTTTTTCAAGAAATATGAATCACTGTTGCATACTGAATATGGCGCGCAGTACGGGGATTATAAGAAGGCAGTGCCAAAGATTTTTTAATGCTTACTGTCATCGTTGCCGATACAAAAACATTTCGTGTCACTCGCATTGCCGAGGTCATGAAAACATACGGCGCCACCGATATCATCATGCTCGATGACACGCTGATCAGTATCAGCGATCTGGAGCAGTATCTCTATCCGTCATTGTTCACCCTGACGCCGCCGATCATTCACACCCGTTTCATTCTCGATGCCAAGGAAAAAGAACTGACGCCGGTATTGATAAAAAAATTGCTCAGCAGTCCGACTATTTTCCTGTTGGAAGAAATCACGCTGTCCAAGCCATTCATCACCAGCTTGAAAAAAGCCGGAGCCGAAGTGCATGTCGATGAGATTCAAAAAAAATCCCCCGAAAAGAATAGCCTGTTCGGCGTGACGTCATTGGTCACCATGCAGAATAAAAAAGATCGCTGGCTGGCGTATCAGCAGGCTATCGCGCAGTACCCGATCGAAGCCATCTCGGGAATGCTGTATTGGAAAGTGCGCGACATGGTATTGAAAGAAAAAAATGACGCGGGAACATATCATGTCCTGTATATGAAATTATTGGAAGCGCATGCTGCTGCTTGGCAAGCCGGCACGCCGTTAGCATTGGCGATAGAAAAAACATTGTTATTGTATTAGTAAAAAAATAGACCCAACTTGTAGGTTGGATCTTTTTTGTAGGTTTTGTTATATATGATAACAATATTTTATTGTGAGTACGAGTAATTAGAGATGATTGTTATTTGAGTGCATGTGTAAAGATCTTTCTATGAAGAGCAAACATACGAACGAGGTATGTAAATGTGTGACACCGCACTGATGAATTTGTGTGTCACGAATGAACCTCTGATTACAGTGTAGTAATAAAACCCTTATTTTGCAACGCTACGATGTGGATAACGTATAACCAGTCCTGTGATGAGGATGCCGGAGAGCAGGATGATAGCCGACATCAGCGGTATTGTCACGAAACCGAACTGGTTGACGTAGAGGTTCAGACAGCTGACGCCGCTGGTGCCGCAGACATTGAGGCCGCTGTTCGGGAACATGGTTTCGATGTTGTGGATGATGGCAATAAGAAACCCGGCACTGCTCAAAAGCACTATCTGCCTTTGTAATAAAGCATTTTTGCGGATATCGGCAGTGAAGAGCAGTATGGCAATAGGGAAAATGCACAACCGTTGATACCAGCACAGCAAGCAAGGCGCATAACCGAAATAGTTGGAGTAGACCAAGCTGCCGATGACCGCTCCGGCAAAGATGACGCGCAGGATGATACTGGCATGAGCGGCCACCCAAGCGGCGATAGGGTTGTCAGTCAGCCAGGCCACGACCATGATGATCAGGCCGATGAGTAAGAACAGAGTACCGACAGCAAGTAATGCGTTAAACATATTAGTTCGTTGGAACCGGACAATTAGTCTTCGCGCCCAATGCGGCGAATGTCTGCTCGCCGGTAACACGAGTACCGTCTTTGAATATCCACGTCGGATAGCCGGTGATATTGATGGCATTACAAGTGGCATTTTGTTTTTGGTCTTGGGTTTGGCATTCGATGTACGGGAGGTGTTTCACTGATTTGCCGAACAATGCTTTTTGAGCGGCACAGTGCGGACACCACCAGGCACCATAAAACTTCGCGCCGCTGTCACTGATGCATTGCGCGAAGCCGTCATACTTGCCCGGCTTCTTGGCTTCAACGACTAAGAACGCTATCAGAGCGGCGATCACTACTACGGTCACCATGACCCATGTCCAACTGTTTGTCTTTTTCATACCTACTACCGTACCGCGCGCAGGCATTTTCTGCAAGTGCCGACGAAGGCCAGCTGGTGGCTGTGCACTTTTTTAAATTGCTTGGAATATTCTGCCGCTTGGCGATCGATGCTTTTGACGCAAAAGGGGATCGACTCGACAGTTTGACAAGTATCGCAGACGATATGATGCACATGGCTTTTTGCGCGCGTTATCTCATACAATGTTTTTGTCTTGTCGACAGTCAACGCATGCACCATGCCGGCTTCAACGAAGGCGTTGAGCGCGCGATAGATGGTCGCGGTATCGGCGCCGACCTTTTTTGTCTTGCGCGCGAGCTTGGCCACGGACAGGGGAATGGCCGAAAGCGCCAGGACTTCCAACAGCAACAATCGCAATGGCGTCTTCTTGAACTCATGTTCTGCCAACAGGGCACCGGCATCGATCATTTGCATTTGCTTCTTCATGCTTGTAGTATATACAAATGCGAACCATTTGCAATTATAATATATCGCGCTTTAGTGCAATAAAAATATGGTAATCATAATCAGTATATTCGCATTCACCGCAACGCTTTTGGGCGGTCTCTTTGCCATCCGCTTCAAGGACCGGTTACATCTGATCCTGGGTTTCAGCGCCGGAGCGGTGCTGGGAGTGGCTTTTTTTGATCTGATGCCCGAAGCTATCAATCTCGGCTTGTCCCATTATTCCATCAATACCATGGTTGCTGTCGTGGCGACAGGATTCCTTTTCTTCATGGTACTCGATCGCTTTATCGCACTGCACGCTCATCGCGGCACATTGGGCGCGACCAGTTTGTCCATCCACAGCTTCCTTGATGGTGCCGCCATCGGCTTGGCGTTCAAGGTGTCAGTAGCACTCGGGTTGATCGTTACGACCGCTGTCTTGGTTCATGATTTTTCTGACGGTATCAATACGGTCAATATTATTTTCAAAAACAAGGGCGATAAGAAGAAAGCCTGGAAATGGCTGTTGATCGATGCAATAGCACCCGTCATCGGCGCGACCTCGACACTATTCTTCATGTTGTCGGAAAGCGCACTCGGCATTGTCCTCGCTGTCTTCTCCGGATTCTTTTTATACATCGGCGCCAGTGACTTGTTGCCGGAAAGTTATGATACTCATCCGACGCAATGGACGACTATTGCCACTATTGTCGGGGCAGGGGTGCTATTCGCAGCCATCAAATTGGCCGGCGTCTAACGATTGACTTTTTAATGAGCTCAGATGTGACTGTTTGATTTGGGCGCACAATAAAAATATCCCCGGAGGGATATTTTTGTTGTGCGCCCAGCAGGATTCGAACCTGCGACCGTCTCCTTAAAAGGGAGCTGCTCTACCGACTGAGCTATGGGCGCGTATGATATTGTTGCAAATTGCGTCAAAAACTATACCATGCAGCATACATGAAATCAATCCCGTTTCCAAGCACCATCCTTATTTTGCGTGATATTCGCAGTGCGCAAAATGTCGGCTCATTGTTCCGTACCGCCGATGCTTGCGGTATCGCATACATATATATAGTAGGTATTACGCCGGCACCGATCGATCAATTTGGCCGAGCCAATGCCGCCATTGCCAAGACAGCACTAGGTGCCGAACAGACTATTCCTTGGAAAAAAGTCGCCACACTCGCGCCGCTCATCACCGCGTTGAGAAAATCCGGCGTGCACATCATTGCCATTGAGCAATCAGAAACATCCGTGGACTATAAAAAGGTAGCGGTCAAAAAACCGGTGGCATTTATTCTCGGTAATGAAGTCGATGGCCTGCCAAAGAAGATACTAGAAAAAGTCGACATCGTTGCTGAAATCCCCATGAACGGCACAAAAGAATCCCTGAATGTTTCCGTTGCTGCCGGCATCGCCCTCTTTCGAATACTGGGTAAGTAAAACTAATTTGGGAGCTTAGCTCCCAAATCAGTGCTGGTGGACGGGGCAGAAGTGGGCACCGCGGCCATTGAAAGGCAGGCGGGCAATGGTGCCATCACAGCCGCGTTTCTTGCAAGGCTTGCCAGTCATGCGATAGGCATTGTGCGCCGCTTGGAATGCACCACGCTCGCCATTGATGTCACGGTAGTCCGATGTCGAGTCGCCGCCGAAATCGATGCCTTTTTCCAAGACAATTTTTATGCTCTGGTACAGCTTTTTCATTTCTGCTGAAGTAATGGTTTGCACGATGCGCAACGGATGGATACCGGCCAGCCACAATGCTTCATCGGAATAAATATTACCGATGCCGGAAATGATTTTCTGATCGAGTAATACTTCCTTGATGGCGCGACCGTGACGCTTCAATATTTGCGCGGTGCATAGTGCCAACGTAAATTCTTTCGTTAACGGTTCGGGGCCGATGCCCAATACATCGTCTATAGTATCGGTTGCAACCAATGTCACTTTGGCAAATTTGCGCACATCCGATAAGACTAGTTGCCGTAGGCCCTGAACAGAGTTGAAGGGTTTGTCTTTAATAGTGAAAACCGTGTGCAGATATTTGTTATACGGGTCGCGCAATGCTTCATTTTTCTCTTCCTTAGTCGGAATCCATTGTTTTATTTTGGTATCAAATGCATAGTTGCCATACATCATATGCCCGGTCATTTTCATGTGGATCCAAATGCTGTAATTGTTGTCGAGATGAATGAAAATATTCTTGGCGCGGCGTTCGGCTTTCAGTATTTTTGCACCCACAATATTTTTTTTGAATTGCTTGAAAAATGCCGCGCTCTTGGTGCTGGTCTGGTGATGGGGCAGTGTCGGTGACTTGACCGCCAAGTCAGTCCAAACATCAGTGATGATTTTTCCTTTGACGGTGGCATTCAATCCGTTGACCGTGGTTTGTACTTCGGGCAGCTCGGGCATGTTATTTTCCTAACAGCTGCAGCGCGATAGTGATCTGACGCGGCAACGGCAAGTCGCCATCAACACTGGAAACGATGGCGCGAATGGCATGCTCCTTGTATCCCAATGACAGCAATGCTTCGAGCAAGTCATGAGATACTCCGTTTTCTGATGCGATAAATTCGTCGAGCTTGTCTTTGAGATCGATCACCACTTTCGCGGCAGTCTTTTTACCAATACCGGGTACCAAGCTGATAGCGCGGGCGTCACCGTCCTTGATGGAACGCACGAGCTCGGGTAAGGTATACAGCGTTAGCATTTGCAATGCGGTCTTCGGGCCGACCCCGCTGACACTGATCAGAATAGAGAACAGTGCCTTTTCGGTTACTGTCGAAAAGCCATAGAGCTCGTGACTGTCGTCTTTAATGACCATATGGGTATGAAGAGTGACCAGATCGCCGAGTTGAGCCGGTGGAAACGGCGTAAAGACCAAATAGCCAATACCCGCAGTCTCAATAACCACCCCTCGGTCAAGCGTTTCGATAATAATGCCGGTAATGCGTGCGATCATGCTTGTATCATATCAGGTATTGTTATTTTCGAGTATATTTGATATAGTCTGTGCGTTATGCCAATCACCACATCAGCAAAAAAGGCTCATCGCGTCTCTCTTATAAAGAAGGCGGCAAATGACCGTACCAAGAAAACCCTTAAAGAAGGAGCTAAGTCAGTGCAAAAACTGGTCGTTGCCAAGCAATTTAAAGAAGCAAAGGCTTCACTTGCAGCGGCCTACAGTGCTATCGACAAGGCAGCGAAAAAAGGAGTGATCAAAAAGAACACTGCCTCTCGCAAGAAATCATTACTCTCACGAATAACTAAAGAGAAATAAACAAAAATACCCGAAAGGGTATTTTTGTTTTTAGCCCAAACTGAGGAAAGCCAGCCGTCTGCTATAATAAAAATATGTTATACGAATTTTATGGATTGGAATGCCCGCACTGCGACAAGATGCGCAAGCTGACCGATAAGTTGATGCAGGAATATCCCGATGTGCACATCGAGCGCAAGGAAGTCTGGCACAATGAGCACAATATGAAATTCATCGAAGAGCTCGATAAGGGCGATGCCTGCGGCGGCGTGCCGTTTTATTTCAATGGCACGACCAAGCAGTGGCTGTGCGGGGAAGTGACGTATGAGGAGGTGAAGGAGTGGGCGCAAGTAAAGTAGTAGGCTTGTGACTATTGGATTGGGAGCACAAAGAAAAATACCCCGAAGGGTATTTTTCTTTGTGCACTTAGCAAGTGAGAGTTGGAACCAACTACATTCTTGGGTTTTTGAGGCTTCTGAAGCGATTTTAGGGATAAGCAGTCTTGAAATGAATCTTGTTTACTAGGGAAAAGTGGGATTTAGGTATCACAGAGTAAGAATTAAAACAGCAACACGATAGTTTAATGGCGGTAAC
>JAYVMR010000016.1:0-7740 GCA_043758875.1 Candidatus Nomurabacteria bacterium
TCCTTTTCCGGTACTAGGTCCTCATCGGAAATGACCTTGTTGCCACTGGTGACGATCTTGGTCTTGCGCGCATCGGCATATTTTTCTCTGATCTCTGCCAATTCATCAGCAATGACCTTATAAATCTTCTTGGCACTGGCTAACAACGCTTCGAGCTCGGCGATCAATGTCTGCTTTTCTTTCAGTTCAAGCTCGACGGCCTTTCTTTCCAGACCGGCCAATTTCTGCAAGCGCATTTCCAAAATAGCGGTCGTTTGCAGATCGGAGAATTTGAATTCTTTCATCAGATTGACCTTTGCCAAACTGGCGTCCTTTGATTCGCGAATGATGCTGATGACGCGATCGATGTGATCAAGCGCTTTTTTCAAACCGAGCAAGATATGTTCGCGGTCCTTGGCTTTTTGCAGATCAAATGCAGTGCGGCGACGCACGACCACTTCTCGGTGCGCGATGAAATAGGTCAGGATGGATTTGAGAGAAAGTGTTTGCGGGATACCGTCAACGAGTGCCACCATATTGTAGTGGAAGCTTTGCTCGAGCTGGGTGTGCTTGTATAAAAAGTTCAAGACCTTTTGCGGATTGACGCCGGCCTTGAGTGTCGCCACCACGCGCATGTCCTTGGTCGAAAGCTCGTCGAGCGCCTTGATGCCTTCCAATTTCTTTTCCTGCACCAAAGTCGCGATAGACTCGACAAATGTCGACTTGTTGACGCGATACGGCAATGAAGTGATGATGATCTGATAGGAACCGTTTTTCAATTCCACGATCTCGGCTTCGCCGCGACACACCACACCGCCACGACCGGTCGCAGACGCATGCAAAATATCGGCTTTATTAAATGCCAATCCGCCGGTTGGAAAATCCGGACCTTGTACGATCTCGGCCAAGTCTTCGTTAGTGGCATTGTCATTCTCGATCAGGTGGAGGCAGGCATCGATGATTTCTCCCAAGTTGTGCGGAGGAATATTGGTGGCCATGCCGACGGCAATACCCAGTGTGCCATTCAATAAAAGGTTCGGTACGGCAGAAGGCATGACAGAGGGTTCCTTGCGTGTGGCATCATAGTTGGGACGAAAATCCACGGTATCCTTTTCGATATCGCGCATCAGCTCGGCCGCGATCTTTGACATGCGCGCTTCGGTATAACGCATGGCAGCGGCATTGTCACCGTCGACTGAACCGAAGTTTCCTTGTCCTTGGATGAGCGGATAGCGCATTGAGAAATCTTGCGCCAAGTTGACCATGGCATCATAGACACTGGAGTCGCCGTGCGGATGGTACTTACCGAGCACGTCACCAACTACCGTCGCGCTCTTACGATACTTGGCGGTGGCATTCAGACCATTTTCGTACATCGAATAGAGAATACGACGATGCACCGGTTTCAAACCGTCACGCACATCAGGAAGGGCGCGGTCGGTGATGACACTCATGGCGTAGTCGATAAATGACTCGCGCATTTCCTTCACGATGTTGACCGCGATCACACCCTGACGAGGTTCTGCTGATATGGGTTCTGCCTGTGCGGCACTGTCTTTCTTAGCCATAAACTCCCTTTATTATAGCTTATTTTGAGCTAAAAAGCGATTGTACTTTGTCTAAAATCGTGGTGTAAACAGCAGTAATAAGATGTTCTGGATCGCGACGAACGGGCTGAGGGTGGGTATAGATCATGATGAGAATGAAAAGCAGGATGACGGCAATGCTGCCGGTCACGATAACGGCAATGCGGCGGCGAACATGAAGCGGCTTATTCTGAAACATGTTGCGGAATGCCATCATGGAATTAACCCTGCGCTTCTAACAATAAAATATAACCTTCCTTGCCATCGAGATCTTTGCGTTTCAATGTAGCTTTGTCTTGCATTTCATTCTTATCCTGTCCGCCTTCTTTCAAAAATTGTTTCAAGTCCGTTTCATTATATTCATACGGCACGATCATGTTGGGATCGAATGACACCGCTGTCTTGTAGGCGTTCGCCGGGTCCAGATCGAGCGCGCCGGCTACTGGTACGAATATCATATCGGCATTGGATGCCAATTCTTTGGCTTCAGCCGTCATCAGTTTACTGTCACTGAGCAATCCCAGGAAAACGATCTTGATACCGTCGAGTTCAAATCCGTACACGGTGTTTTGATGAACTTTGCCGGCGATCGTGACGGTACTGGGCGCGCCGGTGAACATCAGCTCGCGCACCTCGTAGTTGCCCGGGCCGTCCATCACGAACGGTTCCTTATCTCCCAGTGTCACCGTTTCCGCGCCATTAGTGTCGGGAGTGTTAGTGCTGATAAGCGCGATGTCTGCCCCGAAGCGCGCTATTTTTGCAAAGGCTTTTGATTCTTTTGAGGGCGGATTGATGGCGATCGTCAGATCCCCCAATGTCAGCTTAAAATAAGATTTCCCGAAATAAGTGATAACCATAGAGACACTATAGCAAAAAATACCGGATTAGAAAACAAAATCTTTACTAAACACTTAGAGATACTTTAGGAAAAATTGAACGGTCATAAGCCATAATGATGACCTTATGTATATTTTTATCGATGAGTCAGGAACACATAAACACCACGGACGCTCTTCCATAGCGCTGGTCTATCTTTCAATTGAGCACCTGGAGATTTTCCAAAAAAGGGTTATGGAGAAAGAGAAACATCTTGGTATAAAAACATTTCATTGGTCTCATAGCTCTTGGCCAATAAAAGAGCAATTTATCACCACTCTATCGAAACTTGATTTCATTATTAAAATAGCGTTAATTAAAAATCCGTTTTATGAAAATGAGGCATATGAATATGCATTGGGACATCTAGTGGATGAAAAGAATATTAAAACAATTATTATTGATAGCAAGAAGGATAAATTTTACGAAAGAAGAATTAAAAAGATATTGCGAGATAAAAATATACCGGTAAAGAAACTTCGCACCGCCAATGATGAATCATATCCGGCATTGCGGGTGGCTGATGCAATTGCCGGACTTGTTCGATATAGGGATGAACACGCAGGTGATAATCGCATAAATGATATGTACAAAAAAATTACTGGAAAGATTGTAATCACCTTGGAGCAATAAAAACGAAAGCCACCCTACAATGTGGGGTGGCCAGTTTGGCAGGTAGTCATACCCTGTCAGGAGTAAGACTTTTCCTAAAGGAATTTGTCCCTGTAAACTCGTTATGGGGTAATTATATGACGGGTAATATAGAAATGCAATACACTTGCTATTATCCTTAATTTAGGGTATATTCTCGCTACTCAACTGAATACAGTTTAGTAGTTTCCTTTTGGAATAACCTCCCGCATAGCTCTGAACGCAAGTGAAGAGTGACGTGGGAAATCTAAAAGGTGGTCCGCCACAGAGCGGATGCCACCTTTGCGGGTGGCAATTTTTTATCGCGATGCGAGAAAAAATAAATCAAATAGTTACTATATGGATAATGAAGAAACAAAAAACATTATAATTGAAGAAGCAGTCACGAAGGCGGACGTGTCCGACGTAGCGTTGGCGGAGTTGGAGCCTCATCGCGCCCAAATGGATGAGATCGTTGAAGGTCCGGTTATCGCCATCGATAAGGCGGCGATTTACATCGACCTCAAGCCATTCGGTACCGGTATCATTTACGGTCGCGAATTCATCGCGGCACGTGATTTGATCCGTAAGACCAGTATCGGCGACATCGTCAAAGCTAAAGTTGTTGACATTGAAAACGACGAAGGCTACGTGGAACTTTCATTGAAAGAAGCCAAGCAAGCATTGATCTGGAATGAGGCTGATTTGGCCATCAAGTCCAAGGCGATGTTCGATCTCACGATCAAGGATGCCAATAAGGGCGGTCTGATCATTGACTGGCAGGGCGTGTCCGGATTTTTGCCGGCCTCCCAGCTCAAGCCTGACCACTACCCTCGCGTCGAGGATTCTGACAAGGACAAGATCTTGGTGGAGCTCAAGAAACTGGTCGGTACAAAAATCGCCGTGACAATGATCTCCGCCAACCCGAAAGACGGCAAGCTTATCTTCTCTGAAAAAGATGGTTCTCCGGAAGAGCGTCAGGAAGTCATCAGCAAGTATGCGGTCGGCGATGAGCTTGAGTGCGAAGTGACCGGTATCGTGGACTTCGGCGTCTTCTTGAAGATTGAAGACGGCCTTGAAGGCTTGGTGCACATTTCCGAGCTTGACTGGGGACTGGTTGAAGACCCTCGCCACTTATTCAAATTAAAAGACAAGGTGCGTGCCAAGATCATCGATATCAAGGACGGCAAGATCTCTCTTTCCATCAAGGCATTGAAAGATAACCCATGGAAGTCATTTGAAAGCACCTTGAAGAAGGGCGATGTCGTCAAAGGCGTAGTCATTAAATACAACAAGCATGGCGCGCTCGTCTCTATCAAGGAAGGCGTGGCTGGATTGGTCCACCACTCAACATTCGGTTCCGAAGACAAATTGCGCGAAGCATTGCAACTCGGCCGAACCTATCCGTTCACCGTTACCCTTTTTGAACCCAAAGACCAACGCATGACGTTGGTCTCCGGAGAACAAGCGGTAGCCGAAGGCGACAGTGCGGAACAAAGCGAAGCAAAAGCGGAATAAGTAAAACACTTAGAAAGAAAACAATATAAAACAATAAAAGGCCATTCCTTACGGAATGGCCTTTTATTCTAGCTAGGTCAGACCTAGCTATTATACAGGTTCATTATTTCTTCTTTGGTTTTGTGCGGCAGGGATTCGATTATGGCGATGGCTTTTTCGATAGCGGCGGCGCGCAAGGCGATTTCGAATGGTGCGAAGTTTGAGAGCAGGAATGTTTCAAAACCGTCCGGTGGCGCGATGCGCGGCAGCAGCTCCTTATGCACCGGTCGCACGCCGATACGGATGCGCAAGAAATCTTTTGTGCCGAGATGGTCGATGACCGACTGCACGCCGTTGTGACCGCCCGCTCCCCGCCCGAATGAGCATTTGATCGTGCCGAGCGCGATATCGATATCGTCATAGACCACCACGATCGGCACGTCGTATTGATTGGCCAACGCTTTTGCTGCCAGGCCGGAACGATTCATGAATGTATTGGGCTTGATCAATGTCAGTTGTCCAAATTGCGCCAGTTGGGCATGAAAGATTGGCTTGTCAGTAAACTGCAATCCTTCCTGCGCCACCAATCCGTCCAGCACCATCCAGCCGACATTATGTCGCTGCGCGGCATGAGCATTTCCCGGATTTCCCAGGCCAATAACGATAATCATACCGCTACTGTACCATATAATCTCTGTCTGCTATACTGGCGGTACTTATGGAACACCGGCCTTTTTTCCAAACATCCTTCGGTAAAGTTATCGAGAACATTCTTTATATTATCGGTGCGATTTTGTTAGCCGTACTCATCCAGGCATTCATCATTCGCCCCTTCATCGTCAGTGGTACCTCGATGGATCCCAATATCAAGGACAAACAATACCTTATCATCGATGAAGTGACCTATCATATTCACGGCCCGCAGCGTGGCGATGTCATCGTTTTCAAAGCCCCACCGCAGCCATCAGAATATTACATCAAGCGTGTCATCGGCCTACCTGGCGATACTGTCAAGATTACTGGCGGCAAAGTGACCATTATCAACACGGCTCATCCGCAAGGCTTCACGCTCAATGAACCGTATATCACTCATACTATCGATGACAGTGGCACCTACGTTGTTCCTCAGAATAATTATTTCGTGATGGGCGACAACCGTTCCGGCAGTTACGACTCTCGCGCCTGGGGCATGCTCCCTATCGCTAATATTCGCGGTCGCGCATTAGTGCGATTGCTACCAGTCAATGCCATTAGCGCCTTGCCCGGAAAAGAAACCTATGAGCACTAAACCCACCACGCCGAAAAAATCTCAAGACATCGCCAGCCCCAAAGGCATGCGCGACATTATCGGTGACGACTACTACAAATTCCAAGGCTTCTTTGAAAAAGCGCAAGAAGTCGCCGTGTATTATGGCTTCCAACCTATCGCCACACCGATCTTGGAACACGAAGACACGTTCACCACATCTATCGGTGCTGGTACCGACGTCATCGACAAGGAAATGTATTCTCTCAAGACAAAAGGTGGAGATCAATTGGCAATGCGCCCTGAAGGCACGGCCG
This sequence comes from Candidatus Nomurabacteria bacterium, assembly GCA_043758875.1. Taxonomy (GTDB): domain Bacteria; phylum Patescibacteriota; class Minisyncoccia; order Phycocordibacterales; family UBA9973; genus UBA4124. The sequence continues at coordinate 6,132 of JAYVMR010000016.1, forward strand.
GCGTCATGCGCGCTTACATCGAACACGGCATGCAGAGCTTGCCGCAACCGCTGCTTTTTTACTATTACGGACCAATGTTTCGTCATGACAAACCGCAACGCGGACGCTACCGACAACTTCATCAGTTCGGCTTGGAAGCGATTGGCTCGGAAAAAAGTATCATTGACGCGTTACTGATCAAAGCGACTATGACCATTCTGGAAGAATCCGGCGCCAAAGATTTGGTAGTGCAGATCAATTCCATGGGCGATAAAGAAGACCGCGTATCCTATACTCGCGAGCTAACCACATATTATAAAAAGCATATCAACGAACTCTCCGCGCTCGACCAGGAACGATTGAAAATAAACCCGCTGCGTATTTTGGATTCAAAAGATCCAAACACCATACAAATCAATCAAGGCGCTCCCGATATTGTTTCTCACCTCGGCACGGCGGCCAAAAAGCACTTCAAAGAAGTATTAGAGGCATTGGATGAAATGGGTATCAGTTATGAGATAAACAAGAACCTGGTTCGCGGGCTTTCTTACTACACCCGCACTGTCTTTGAGATATTGGAACCAGCACAAGAAGGCATTGATCCCCTCACTATCGCTGCCGGCGGCCGATACGACTTGCTGGCACGCCAGTTGGGTGCCAAAAAGGATGCTCCGGCCATGGGAGTCGGTATCGGCGTTGATCGCGTTATCGAAACCAGCTGGTTTAAAGACTTGTCACCGCGCATCATGAAAAAGCCCAAAGTCTATTTTATCCAAGTCGGTCTTGATGCCAAACTCAAAAGCTTGAATGTCATTGAGATATTGCGTAAGGCGCATGTTCCGGTCATGCAGGCCTTGTCCAAGGATTCGTTGTCGGCACAGTTAGCGGTGGCGGAAAAATCCGGCGTGCCGTACACTATCATCTTCGGTCAGAAAGAAGCAATGGAAAACAGCGTGTTGGTGCGCAATATGGACACGCGCGGACAGGATTGCGTGCCTATCCCCGAGCTCCACACGTATCTTAAGCAATTGAAGTAACATGAAAACAATCGTCCAAGTGCCTGACCCCGTCCTTCGCCACACGGCGCAAACGGTCAGTACCACTCAGATAAAACAAAAAAGTATCCAGGCCTTGATCGCAGAGATGAAGGCGGCTATTGATCGCGAGGAAGACGCGGTGGCAATTGCCGCACCACAGCTCGGTGAATCATTACGCATCTTCGTGGTGTCAAAAAAGGTGAATAAGAAATTCGAAGATGACCTGGTCTTTATCAATCCGGAAATCATTCGCTTAGGTAAGATAAAATCAGTCATGCAAGAAGGCTGCTTGTCGGTGCGCTGGCAATACGGCGACGTCAAACGTTCCACCACGGCCAGCGTGCGGGCCCTCAATGCCGATGGTAATGAATTCGTCATGAACGGCCGCGGCCTGCTGGCACAGATCTTCCAACACGAAACCGACCACCTCAACGGCATCCTTTTCATCGACACCGCCAAGAACCTGCAAGAAATCCCCCCGCAGAAGTAACCACAGTCAGCCCACCGCCCTCTCCACAAGATACAAAAAATACTACGTTTCCGGGTTCTCGCGGCATGGAATAGCTGCAACGGTTGCGGTCCTCAACGCAGTA